>NZ_JBGFFG010000371.1:0-3381 GCF_056175765.1 Pseudoxanthomonas sp. LjRoot204_2
TTGCGAGGCATCGGTCCCATAGTCCTCGGGCACGCGATCGGCCGGCATGCAGTAGCCGCAGCGGAAATTGCAGGCATCGATGACGGAAAGCCGCAGGTCATGCAGGGGACGGCCCAGCAGATCGCGCGGGAGCGGGATGGCGTTCAAGGCAGCACGGTCGGCAGCGGGTCCGCCAGCGCGAATCCCTCGCCCGCCACGGCGACACGGTGGCCGCGTGCGCGAAGGGCGTGCGCGTCCGCTTCGCTCGCATAGTGGTACAGCACGCAGCGGGCCAGGAGCGCGGGCGGATACTCGCGTTCCAGATCGTCGATGCCGCTGTGCGACGGGTTGCCGTGCAATGCGCAATCATGGGCGATCAGTTCGCCCGCGTTCGCATGGCGCGCCAGCATTTCGGGGATGGGCCGCGTATCGCCGGTCCACACCACGCTGCCCCGCAGGCGCAGGCCGAACGCCGTTTCCGGCCAATGGTGGCGCACCGGGAACACGTCCAGTCGCAAGCCGTCATGCCAGAACGCGTCACCGACCGGGATCAGCTGGAACGCGTCCCAGAAGTTCGCGCCGCCCTCTGCCAGGACGTTGGGATAGCTGGCGATGCGCTGGTGGAGCAGCGGCACCAGGGGCGCCGGCACGTACAGGCGGACCTTCCCGCGCCGTGCAGCGTCGAAATAGCTGGCGACGAACAACCTTTCCATGCCCGCGACGTGGTCGAGGTGCACATGGGTGATGAAGAGCGCCTCGGGCATGCCTCCATGGCGCGACTGGTATGCGGTCAACCCTTCGCCGCCGCAGTCGATCGTCAGCCATGGCCGGCCGTCGCGCTCCAGCGTTGCCATCGCCGAGCCGAGCTCGACGGCACCGGCGTTACCCACACCCAGGAACCGCAGCATCCACGCCACGTCAGTACCCCCGCGACCAGGCATGGTCGTAGGCACGGCGGAGGTGCGCGAAGTCGACGCCTACTTCATCCTCGCTGCGCGCACCGCGCAACTTGAGCAGGGAACGCTTGAGCCGTGCGAGGTTCTGTTCGCGCCACGCGGTGGCGGGAATGCGCAGCCGGCCCCGGTCGAAATCGATCAGCCAGCCATGACCGCCCGCATCGAACAGGATGTTCTGCGCATTGAGGTCGGCATGGTCCAGGCCCGCACGATGGAAGCGCGCCACCAGGCGGCCCGTGCTCTCCCATGGCGCATGGCCCTCGGCCTGGTCGGCGATGTCGGCCAGCGTGCGCACCTCCATCAGGCGCTCCAGCAGGATCGACGCACGGTAGAACATCCCGTCGCGCACGTAGCTGGCCGCCACCGGCCTTGGCACCGGCAGGCCGCGCGCCAGCAGGGCACGCGTCAGCCGGAACTCGGCGAAACTGCGGGTCTTGTCCGGCCCATGCCAGAGATAGCGGTCCCGGCTGAAACGCGCCGCCAGGCCGCCCCGGCGATAATGACGCAGCACGCACTGGCTGGACGGGGCATCGATGAACCAGGCGCTGCCGCGCCCTCCACTGTCCACCGGGCGGGCGCGTTCGCCCCACTTCTCGGGCTGGAACCAGTCGGGATCCGCTTGCCGCAGGTGTTTGCGGTCGAACAGAATCGCGCCATATCCGCTGCCTTCGCGGAACGGCGTCAGGGATTCCGAGGCGTCAAATCCGACCATCCAGCGAGTCTAACAATAGTTATCCCATGATTCCCTCATCGCTCTGCCTGCTCCGACTCTCCGCACTCGGCGACGTGACCCACGTCGTGCCCCTCGTGCGCACGCTGCAGCGGCAGTGGCCGCAACTGCCGCTGCACTGGGTGATCGACAAGGGCGGATTCAAGCTGCTCGAAGGGCTGAAAGGCGTGACCTTCCACACCTACGACAAGAAGACAGGACTGGCCGGCATGCGCGCCTTGCGCCGGGAACTGCCGGGGGAACGCTTCGACGCGCTGCTGCAGATGCAGGTGGCGTTGCGCGCGAACCTGCTGTCGGCCTTCATCCGGGCCCGGCGAAGGATCGGCTACGACCGCCGTCGTTCCAAGGACCTGCATGGCCTGGTGATCAACGAACGCATTCCCGACAGGCCCGGTATCCACGTGCTCGATGCGATCGGCAGTTTCTGCGAACCGCTGGGCCTGCACCAGACCGAGGTGCGCTGGGACCTGCCGGTACCGTCCGACGCGCACGCATGGGCGCGTGCGCAGTGGCCCGAGGACGGCCGGCGGACGCTGGTGATCTCGCCGTGTTCCAGCCACGAACGTCGCAACTGGTATGCGGACCGCTACGCCGCTGTCGCCGACCACGCTGCCTCGCAGGGATGGCGCGTGGTGGTGTGCGGGGGGCGCAGCGAATTGGAACGGCGGACAGCGGACGGCATCATCGCCGCCATGCGGTCACCTGCGCTGGACCTGGTCGGCAAGGACACCCTGAAGCAGTTGCCGGCCCTGCTGGCGCGTGCGGACCTGGTGATGACGCCCGACTCCGGCCCCATGCACATCGCCAACGCCGTGGGCGCCGCCGTGCTGGGCCTGCACGCGGCCAGCAATCCCCGCCGCAGCGGCCCCTATTCCACGGTGCGCTATTGCGTGGACCGCTACGATGACGCGGCGCGCCGCTACAAGGGCAGGCCAGCCGCCGAACTCGCGTGGGGCACGAAGATCGAGCACGACGGCGTCATGGCCCTGATCACCGTGGACGATGGCATCGCCGCCTTCGAGCGACGCCGGCACGATCTCGCAGGCTGATCGCCGTCAGGGCGCGCCCGCGGTCCGGTAGTCCTGGTAGGACTTTTCTTCCACGTAGCTCGAGCCCAGGGCCAGGTTGATCGCCTTCTTGATGCGGGCGCGCTCGTCGTTGTCGAAATAGACGCTGCGGGCGAGGCGGACGAAGTCGTCGTCGAAGGCCTGCGCCTTTTCCTTCAGCCGTACCTCGTCCTCGACCACCCAGAGGCGCTCGTTCACGGCTTTCAGCTGGGCGCGCAGTTCGACGATGTCGTGGCCGGCCACGKGATGGGCCATCCAGGTCTTCTCCAGCGCCGCCAGTTCGTCGCGCACGTGCGCCAGTTTGGCCGGGTCGCTCATGCGTTCCGACTTGATCTGCAGGATGGCGATCTTGTCCAACAGCTCACCGAAGGACACGGGGACGAGGATCTCGGACATGGAGGGCTCCGGCGCAAAAGGCCATTCTACGCCCGTCCCCAACGGCGATCCGCGCCCATCACGGTGACGGAAACGCAAAAGCCCCCTTGCGGGGGCTTTCTTGAAACTGGCGGAGAGGGAGGGATTCGAACCCTCGATACGCTATTAACGTATGCCTGATTTCGAGTCAGGTACATTCAACCACTCTGCCACCTCTCCGGTGGCCCGGGCTGTCCCGGGGGCGTGAATCATACGTGGCGCGCCGCATCGGGAC
>NZ_JBGFFG010000372.1:0-3380 GCF_056175765.1 Pseudoxanthomonas sp. LjRoot204_2
CGCACCGGCCACGCCATGCTGCACACGCTGTACCAGCAGTCGCTGGCGCACGACGCGCGCTTCATGGTCGAGTACTTCGCGCTGGACCTGATCTTCGACGAAGAAGGCGCCTGTCGTGGTGTGCTCGCCCTGGACATGGCCACTGGCACGCTGCACCTGTTCCGCGCCCATGGCGTGGTGCTGGCCACCGGCGGCTACGGCCGTGCGTATTTCTCGGCGACGTCCGCGCATACCTGCACCGGCGACGGTGGCGGCATGGTGATGCGCGCCGGCCTGCCGATGCAGGACATGGAATTCGTGCAGTTCCATCCGACCGGCATCTACGGCGCGGGCTGCCTGATCACCGAAGGCGTGCGCGGCGAAGGCGGCATCCTGCGCAACAGCAATGGCGAGCGCTTCATGGAGCGCTATGCACCGCACTACAAGGACCTGGCCTCGCGCGACGTGGTCAGCCGTTCGATGACCATCGAGATCCGCGAAGGCCGCGGCGTGGGCGAGCACAAGGACCACATCCTGCTCGACCTGACCCACTTGGGCCCGGAAGTCATCAACGAGAAGCTGCCCGGCATCGCCGAAAGCGCCCACATCTTCGCCGGCGTGGACGTGACCAAGCAGCCGATCCCGGTCATCCCGACCGTGCATTACAACATGGGCGGCATCCCGACCAACTACCACGGCGAAGTGGTGCGCAAGGTCGGCGACAACCCGGATACCGTCGTGCCCGGTCTGTACGCCATCGGCGAAGCCGCCTGCGTGTCGGTGCATGGCGCCAACCGCCTGGGCTCCAACTCGCTGCTCGACCTGGTCGTGTTCGGTCGCGCGGTCGCCAACCGCTGCGCCGAGACCATCAAGAGCGGTTCTGCGCACAAGCCGCTGGCCGGCGATGCCTGCGACAAGGCGCTGTCGCACCTGGACAAGCTGCGCAACGCGAATGGCGACACGCCCACCTCCGTGATCCGCGACAACATGCAGCGCACGATGCAGGCCGACGCCGCCGTGTTCCGCACCAGCAAGACGCTGAAGGAAGGCTGCGACAAGATGGCGGACATCTTCTCCAGCTTCCAGGACGTCAAGGTCAGCGACCGTTCGCTGATCTGGAACTCGGACCTGATCGAGACCTACGAACTGCACAACCTGCTGCTCAGCGCGGTGGCCACGATCAATTCGGCCGAACAGCGCCATGAGAGCCGCGGCGCGCACGCGCACGAGGATTTCCCGGAGCGCGACGACGTCAACTGGCAGAAGCACACGCTGGTCAACGTCGCCGACGACGGCAAGTGCAGCTTCGATTCCCGCCCCGTGCACATGTACACGCTCAGCAAAGACGTGGATGTGGTGCCGCCCAAGCCGCGCGTCTACTGAGCCCGGGAGACCTGACACATGGCCGAATTTTCGCTCCCGAAGAACTCGCGCGTCACCAAGGGCAAGCACTTCCCCGCGAAGGGCGCCAAGAACGTGCGCACCTTCAAGGTGTACCGCTGGAACCCGGACGACGGCGCCAATCCGCGCACCGACACCTACGAGATCGATCTCGACAAGTGCGGCCCGATGGTCCTGGACGCGCTGATCAAGATCAAGAACGAGATCGATCCCACGCTGACGTTCCGTCGCTCGTGCCGCGAAGGCATCTGCGGTTCGTGCGCGATGAACATCGATGGTACCAACACGCTGGCCTGCACCAAGGCCATCGGCGATTGCGGCAAGGCGGAAGTGCCGATCTATCCGCTGCCGCACATGGACGTGGTGAAGGATCTGGTTCCCGACCTGACCCATTTCTACGCGCAGTACGCCTCGATCAAGCCCTGGATCCGCACGCAGACGCCGGCCCCGCCGGATCGCGAGCGCCTGCAGTCCCCGGAAGACCGCAAGAAGCTGGACGGCCTGTACGAGTGCATCCTGTGCGCCTGCTGCTCGACGAGCTGCCCGAGCTACTGGTGGAACGGCGAGCGTTACCTCGGCCCGGCGATCCTGCTGCAGGCCTACCGCTGGATCATCGATTCGCGCGACGAGGACACCGGTGCGCGCCTGGACGATCTGGAAGATCCGTTCAAGCTGTACCGCTGCCACACCATCATGAACTGCGCCCGGACCTGCCCGAAGGGCCTGAACCCGGCGCTGGCGATCGCCGAGATCAAGAAGCTGATGATGGCGCGTCGCGCCTGACCGCATGAGCGATGGACCCGCCACGGCAATCCTCTGGCCCGCCGTGGCAATGGCCGGCCTGACCTTCCTCGTGTGGGTCAGGCTGTACCAGCTTCGCCTGGGGGAAATGGCCCGCAAGCGCATCCACGCGCAGGCCCTGGCGAATGCCGCGGATTCGGTGCGCCTGTTGAGTGACACCCGCGCGTCGGACAACTTCCGCAATCTCTTCGAGCTGCCGGTGCTGTTCTATGCCGGCGTGATGCTGGCGGCGCAGCTCGGCGTCTCGGATGCGGTGTCGCTCGGGCTGGCATGGGCGTTCGTCGCGTTGCGAACCGCGCATAGCCTGGTGCACTGCACCTGGAACCATGTCATGACCCGCTTCGTGGCCTATGCGCTGGCAACGCTGGTGTTGATCGCGTTCTGGGTGCGCCTCGCGCTGGCGCTGGCCGCGGCATGAGCGACGATCGCGAACTCAAGCGCATCCGCTGGCGCTGCCGGCGTGGCATGCGCGAACTGGACCAGTTGTTCGGACGTTATCTCGACCGCTGCTGGGCGGTCGAATCCGAACCGCAGCGCGTTGTTTTCCTACGGCTGCTCGATTGCGAGGACGATAAGCTCTGGCGCTGGTTCATGGGCTACGAGCACTGTCCCGATGCGGAACTCGCCGCGCTGGTCGAACGGATCCGTCAACTGCCGGCTTGAGTGGCGGCCGTCGCGCCTGCTGCAGGCGGTGCTGATCCTGCTGGGTGCGCTGGGTGCCGTCTCGATCCTGACGAGCGAAATGCCGCGACCGATCGCCTGGCCTGCCGGTGCTTTTGCGCTCGGGTATGGCCTCTGGCTGTCGCGCAAGGAAGGGCGGAAGCCCGCCTTGGTCTTCTGGTTTCCCGGCAACGAGCGGGCCCCCAGCGTCGACGGCGTGCCGATGTGCGCGGTTTGCCTGCGGTGGCGGGGTCCGCTGGCGTTTCTCCGTTGGCGCGAGCGTGCCGGCGGGCGTTGGCGTCATGCTGCCTGGTGGCCGGATACGCTGCCGGCTGCACGGCGGCGTGAACTCCGGCTTGCTGCGGGCAGCGGGGATGCTGGGCGGCACCGGAGGGATCGGGCACCATAGGGGCATGTTCAAACCCATTCCCGTCGCCATCGGCCTGCGCTATCTCCGCGCCAAGCGCCGCAACGGTTTCATCTCCTTCATCTCGCTGGCCTCGGTCGTGGGCATTGCGCTCGGCGTGATGATCCTGATC
>NZ_JBGFFG010000373.1:0-3365 GCF_056175765.1 Pseudoxanthomonas sp. LjRoot204_2
ACCCTGCGCATCCGCGACAACGGCGTCGGCAGCGCGGCGGTGCCCGGCAATGGCTTGAGTGGCATGCGCGAGCGCGTCGAGTCGCGCGGTGGCCGCCTGCGCGTGGATTCCACGCTGCGGCAAGGCACCTGCGTGGAGATCACGCTCCCGCTGCCGTCGGGGGAGACGGCGGCGTCCGTCGAGCGGCAACCCGCGATCGCAGAGACAGGTGTGGGAGCGACGTAAGTCGCGATGCAACATCCCGGATGGTTCAGAGGCGTGGAGACGTGGCGAGGCGCCCGGACGCGGATTTCATGCGATCGCGACTTACGTCGCTCCCACATCGGAACTTCCCGCTTCGTCACGTGGCGACGGACGCGACGACTCCCAAGAGGCTGCATGATTTGGTAGCGTGACGTTCACCCCTTCCACCGTGATTTCCCGATGATCCGCGTACTCCTTGCCGAAGACCAGGCCATGGTGCGTGGCGCGCTCACCGCGTTGCTCGGCATGGAAAGCGACATCGAGGTGGTCGGCAGCGCCGCCGATGGCGAAGCGGCGTGGCGTGAGCTGCAGCGCCTGACGCCCGACCTGCTGGTCACCGATATCGAGATGCCCGGACTGAGCGGACTGGAGCTGGCACAACGCATCCAGCGGCATGGGATGGCGTGCAAGGTGGTCATCGTCACCACGTTCGCGCGCGGCGGATTCCTGCGGCGCGCAATGGATGCCGGCGTGTCGGGTTACCTGCTGAAGGATGCGCCGGCCGAAGACCTGGCCGAAGCCTTGCGCAAAGTGCACCGCGGCGGCCGCGCCATCGATCCCCAACTCGCGCTGGAAGCCTGGTCCGACGCCGATCCGCTCAACGACCGCGAACGCCAGGTGTTGCGGCTCGCGGGCGAGGGCCAGTCGGCCGGCGACATCGCCAGGCAGCTGAACCTGTCGCAGGGCACCGTTCGCAACTACCTGTCCGAAGCGATCGGCAAGCTCGGCGTCGCCAACCGCATCGAAGCCTATCGGCTGGCGCGGCAGCGCGGCTGGTTGTAAGAATCAGGAGACCCCGTGGGAGCGACGTAAGTCGCGATCGCACGTCATCCGATCAAGGAAGTCGCGCAGCATCAGGGTTCGACCCTCGCAGTCCGCGTCGGAGCCAGTTCGCGACTTACGTCGCTCCCACGGCATACGAAACGACCCGTTCGTCAACCGCCGTAACGCGCCTTCAGCATGGCGTACGCACTGCGCAGCGCGAGGGCTTCGCCGCCGGCGGGACGACCTGCGCGGTCGTTGTCGTTCCAGGCGTACACGTCCAGATGCGCCCACTTCATGCCGTCGGGCACGAAGCGCTCCAGGTACAGCGCCGCCGTGACCGCGCCGGCCATGCGCGAGCCGGCGTTGGCCAGGTCGGCAATGCCGCTGGTCAGATAGCGCAGGTACGGGCGCCACAGCGGCATGCGCCATACCGGGTCGCGCATGCGTTCACCGGCCGCGATCCACTCGTTCGCCACGGTGTCGTCGTTGGCGAACAGCGCCGGCAGGTCGGGCCCCAGCGCGATGCGGGCCGCGCCGGTCAGCGTGGCGAAATCGAGCAGCAGGTCGGGCGCCTGTTCGCCGGCATAGGCCAGCGCATCGCACAGGATCACGCGACCTTCGGCATCGGTGTTGTCGATCTCCACGCTGACGCCCTTGCGGGTGGCGATCACTTCGCCGGGGCGGAAGGCGTTCGGGCCGATGCTGTTCTCCACGGCCGGCACCAGCAGGGTCAACCGCACCGGCAGGTTGCGGGCCATCACCAGGCGCGCCAGGGCGATCGCGTGCGCCGCACCCCCCATGTCCTTCTTCATGTGGCGCATGCCGTCGGCCGGCTTGATGTCCAGCCCGCCGGTATCGAAACACACGCCCTTGCCGACCACCGCCACGTGCGGATGCGCCGCGTCGCCCCAGCGCAGCCCGATCAGGCGCGGCGCGCGGTGCGAGGCACGGCCCACGGCGTGGATCGCGGGGAAGTTGTGCGCCAGCAGTCCTTCGCCTGCGATCACCTCGAGCTCGGCGCCATGCGTGGTCGCCAGCTCGCGCACCGCGTCCTCCAGCTCGTCCGGGCCCATGTGCTCGGTCGGCGTGTTGACCAGGTCGCGCACCTGCAGGCTGGCCGCCAGCAGGTCGAGCGCTTCGGCGTCGGCATCCGGCAGGACCAGGCGCGCCGGCGTGCGCGGCGGCTGCTTGTAGCGGTCGAACCTGTAGCTGCCCAGCCCCCACCCCAGCTGCAGCGCCACCCGTGCGTCGGCGGAAAGATCCGTGGTCACGCGCCAGTCGCCCGCGGGCAGGCCGAACGGGGCATGCGCGTACGCGTACGGGTCCAGCGGGTCGCCGATGCCGATGACGGCCCCGGCCAGCCCCTGTTCGCCCGGCAGCGCCAGCAGCGAGCCGAGCGAGGCGGTGAAGTTCTGTGCATCCAGCCAGGCATTCACCGCCGGCGATTGCGTCGCGCGCCATGCGGCCAGCTGCGTGCGTTCCAGCACATGCAGGGGACGGGCATCGGCGGACGAGTCGGTGTAGGCGAGGGCAGCGCTCATGCGGCGGCGGGTTCCGTGGCGAAATCGGGGTGGGCGTCCAGCCAGTCGGCCAGCGCGGTGAGGGTGGCGAATTCCAGGTCCGGGCGCAGCGCTTCGTGCGGCCATGCCTGCGGTATGCCCGCATGGTCTTCCGGACGGTTTATCCAGCAACTGCGCAGGCCGGCGCGCAACGCACCGACCACGTCCATCTCGACATGGTCGCCGACATGCAGCACCTCGCCCGGCGGCACGCCCAGCCGCTCGCACGCGGCATGGAAGATGCTGGCTTCAGGCTTCGCCACGCCATGTTCGCGCGAGTGCACCTGGTGCACGAACAGGTGGCCCAGCCCGATCCGCTGCAGGTCGGCGTTGCCGTTGGTCACCGCGGCGATCGGCAGGCGCGCGGCGATGCGCTGCAGCGCCTCCAGTGCGTCCGGGTAGTACTCCACCTGGTTGCGCGCGGCGTAGAAGGTTTCGTACGCCGGCTCCAGCAAGGCCATGTCGGCGCCGCTCTCGCGCAGGGCGTGTTCCAGCGTCAGCCGGCGCAGGATGCTGAGGTCGTGCTTGTACTGCGGGTGGGCGGCGAAGACCTGCTCGCGCACCAGGCGCATCCGCTCGACGGGGAACATGGCGGCGGTGGCGGGGCTGTGCTGGCGCAGCCAGTCGTCGAGGACGCGCTCGATGCGTGCGCCGATGGGGGCGAACGGCCAGAGGGTGTCGTCGAGGTCGAGGGTGATGGCGCGGACGGGGAAGCTCATCGGCGCGATTTTACACCCGGCGGGGAGGGGGCCTTTCACCGGCGCCAGGATGAATCCCCTCTCCCTGCGCGAGAGGGGT
>NZ_JBGFFG010000374.1:0-3356 GCF_056175765.1 Pseudoxanthomonas sp. LjRoot204_2
CTCGCAGCGTGGTGTTCGGCGATCACGCGTGYGACGCAGGCGGTGACTTTCTTGCCCATGGGGATGTGCAGGAACTCGTTCGGGCCGTGCGCATTGGAATGCGGGCCCAGCACGCCGGTGATCATGAACTGCGCGCCGGGAAACTTCTCGCCCAGCATGCCCATGAAGGGAATGGTGCCGCCTTCGCCCATGTACATCGCCGGTTTGCCGAAGAACTCCCGGCTGGACGCATCGATGGCGTTCTCCAGCCACGGCGACATCGCCGGCGCGTTCCAGCCGGTGCTGGCCTTCTCCAGGTCGAGGCTGACCTGCGCGCCGTTCGGCGGATCCTTTTCCAGCAGGTCCTTCAGCAACTGGCCTGCCTGCTTGCCCTCCAGCGTGGGCGGCAGGCGCAGCGACAGTTTCACCGATGTGTAGGGGCGCAGGACGTTGCCCGCCGATGACAGTGGCGGCATGCCGTCCACGCCGGTGACCGACAATGCGGGGCGCCACGTGCGGTTGAGTACCAGTTCGGCCAGGTCTTCGGCCATCGGCGTCATGCCGGGCAGGAACGGGAACTTGTCGAATACCGCCGTGTCCAGCACACGCGCGGCTTCCTGCGCCTGTGCGACGCGGGCGGCGGGAATCTCCGCCTGCAGGCCGTCCGGCAGGATGCGACCGGTCTGCTCGTCCTCCAGGCGCGACAGCAGCTGGCGCAGCAGGCGGAAGCTCGACGGCACCACACCCGACGCGTCCCCGGAATGCACGCCTTCCTCCAGCACCTTCACGGTGAAGTTGCCGCCGGCCAGGCCGCGCAGCGACGTGGTGCACCAGAGCTGCTCATAGTTGCCGCACCCCGAATCCAGGCAGACGACGAGCGAGGGCTTGCCGATGCGGTCGGCCAGATGATCCACGTAAGCGGGCAGGTCGTAGCTGCCCGACTCTTCGCAGGCTTCGATCAACACCACGCAGCGCGCATGCGGCACGCCCTGCTGCTGCAACGCCTGGAGCGCCGCCAGCGACCCGAAGATCGCGTAGCCGTCATCCGCACCACCTCGGCCGTAGAGCTTGTCGCCCTTGATGACCGGCACCCACGGGCCAAGGTCGTCGTCCCAGCCGGTCATTTCCGGCTGTTTGTCCAGGTGTCCGTACAGGAGCACGGTGTCGGCCCCCGTCTCCGGCCCGCTGGCGGGAACCTCGATGAAGATCAGCGGCGTGCGGCCCTCCAGGCGGATCACCTCCACCTGCATGCCCGGCACCGGCTGCGCCTTGGCCCAGCGCTCCATCAGTTGGACGGCCTGCTCCATGTAGCCGTTGGCCACCCAGTCCTTGTCGAACATCGGCGACTTGTTCGGGATGCGGATGTACTCGACCAGCTGCGGGACGATGTCGTCATCCCATTTCTCGGCAACGTAACGGTCGACTTTGGCGGTATCCATGGCAACTCCGGGCACTGAAAGGCAGGTCGCCATTCTACGCCTGGCCCGGTGTAGGACTTTTCCTACAGCCGGCTGCGGCGTTTACGGGCAGATTCGCCCGTGCATGGGCGATACCGTGGCAGCTGTCGGGATTGGACACTTTCCCTACCGCCGCAGGCCATGCGCTGCCGGCGGAAACATGCCGGATGCCGTGACGCATCCCGCATGCATGGAGAGTCCAATGCCACAAGGAGAGTCGTCATGAAGTCGTTCATCCAGATCGTGTTCGCCACCGCGCTGTCGCTGCTGTTCGCCATGCAGGCGATGGCGACGGAGAGGGTCAACATCAATACGGCCGACGCGGCCGCGCTCGATCGCGTGCTGGTCGGCGTGGGGCCTGCCAAGGCGGCTGCGATCGTCGAATACCGCAAGACGAATGGCCCGTTCAAGAGCGCCGAGGAGCTGGCGATGGTGAAAGGGATCGGCTTGAGCACGATCGAGCAGAACCGCGAACGGATCGAACTGCGGACAGGCGCGACCCCGGCAAGCAAGCCGGCGGCCGCCGCTGCGAAGCCCGCCAAACCGGTGGCGCGACGCTGATCGAATCCCGCGCCTGGCGTCCTCACAGGACGTGCGGCGCCAGGCGCAGGGGCAGGAGGCCAAGGGAAACAGGCAGGAAGCCGACAAGGACGTACCTACACCGCGCAGGATGCGCAAGGGTCAGGAGCGGGCAGGAGCCTGATACCGGCAGGATGCCGACACGGACGTGGACATCGCCCGGGAGCGCAGGATGCGCGCCCGGGCGATGTCGTTTCCGGGTCGCGCTTCGCGTAGCCGGCAGAGGGACCGGCTAGAATCGCGCCGCGCCCTCACACGGAAACACCATGCCGGCATCGTCATGCCTCATTCCTGCGAACGAGTACCGTCGTGATCGCTGGAAGAACGGTCTCGGATGGACGCGCGAGATCCTGCGGGTTCCCGACAGCGATGCGTGGGACTGGCGATTGTCGATCGCCGAGATCGAGCATGACGCGGCGTTCTCTTCATTTCCCGGCATCGAACGCGAACTGGTGCTGCTCCGCGGGAACGGACTGCGCCTGCGGTTCGGCGATGGACGGGTGGTCGACGTGATGCCGCCGCACGATCGCGTGCGGTTCGCCGGCGAAGACAGCGTCACCGGCGAACTGATCGATGGCGTGACGCACGATTTCAACCTGATGTGGCGACGCGGTCGCGTGCGGGCCGAACTGCTGCATCGTCCGCTGGTGGGGACGATGTTGTTCTTCACACGGCCGGGCGTGCACTGGGTCATCCACCTGATCGCCGGCCAGGCGACCTTCGATGACGCCAGTGGCCTTGGCCCGCTGTGGAGCGGCGATACGGCCATCCTGGTGCCTGGCGAAGGCCGCGAGCGCTACGCGCTCCAGGGGGGAGGGGAGTTGCTGGCTATCCGCATCGAGGATGGCGCCGGCTGAGGCCACGGGTCAGTACACGTCGCGGCGATAGCGTCCCTCGGCGCGCAGTATGTCGACATGATCCTCGCCCAGAAGGCTGCACAGCGCGGCCTCCACCTCGGGGGCCATGCCGGCCAGGCTGCCGCAGACGTAAACCACGGCACCTTCCGCAATCCACTGGCGCAACCGGTCAGCGCGTGCCAGCAACGCATGCTGGACATGGCGATGCTCGCTGCCATCGCGCGAAAACGCCAGGTCGAGATGCTCGAGCATTCCGTTCGCATGCCAGGCCAGCAATTCATCTCCGTGGAAGAAGTCGTGCGCGCGCTGGCGCTCACCGAACAGCAGCCAGTTGCGCGCAGCACCCGCTTGCACGCGTGCCCGCAGGTGGGCGCGCAGGCAGGCGAGGCCGGTGCCGTTGCCGATCAGGATCATCGGCACGTCAGGCGAGGGTGGGTTGAAGTTCGGATTGCGCCGGATGCGAAGGGCGATCGCATCCCCTGGC
>NZ_JBGFFG010000375.1:0-3352 GCF_056175765.1 Pseudoxanthomonas sp. LjRoot204_2
ATCGGATACCGGGCATCGAGGATGTTCTCACCGTCCAGCAGTACCTCGCCGGTGGCGCGCAGCTTGGGGTAGAGCGAGTAGATGCGGTTGAACACGCGCAGCAGGGTGGACTTGCCGCAGCCGGAGGGTCCGATCAGCGCGGTCACGCGCTTTTCCGGGATTTCGAGGTTGATGTTCTTCAGCGCATGGAAATCGCCGTAATAGAAGTCCAGGCCCTTGGCGGCCAGTTTCACGCTGGCGGTCGCGGCGTGTTCGTCGTGGCGCTGCGGCGTCACCACGGCGATGCGGGCGGCGTCATTCATGGGTCACCTTGTTTCGAAGAAGGATGGTTCGGGCGATCAGGCTGAGCACCAGCACCATGCCGGTGACGAGGAAGGCGCCTGCCCAGGCCAGCGAGTTCCAGGAGTCGTACGGGCTCATCGCGTATTGGAAGATGACCATGGGCAGGTTGGCCATCGACTGGTTGAGATCCGTGCTCCAGAACTGGTTGTTGAAGGCGGTGAACAGCAGCGGCGCGGTCTCGCCGCTGATGCGTGCCAGCGCCAGCAGGATGCCGGTGACGATGCCCGGCAGCGCGGATCGCATCAGCACCTGGGTGGTGACCTTCCACTGCGGCACGCCCAGAGACAGCGCGGCCTCGCGCATCTGCTGCGGTACCAGCCGCAGCATCTCGTCGGTGGTGCGCACGATCACCGGCAACGCGATGAACGCCAGCGCGACGGCGCCGGCCCATGCCGAGTAGTGGCCCATCTGTGCCACCATCACGGTGTAGATGAAGAGGCCCAGCACGATCGACGGTGCCGACAGCAGGATGTCGTTGACGAAGCGGACCGTTTCGCCCAGCCAGTGCTTGTTGGCGTACTCGGCCAGGTAGGTGCCTGCGGCGATGCCGATGGGCGTGCCCAGCACGATGGCCAGCAGGCTCATCACCACGCTGCCGAACAGCGCGTTGGCCAGGCCGCCGGGTTCGTTCGGCGGCGGCGTCATCTGGGTGAACAAATCCAGGTTCAGGCTGCCCATGCCCTTGGTGATCGTGGTCCACAGGATCCAGACCAGCCACATCAGGCCGAAGATGGCCGCGGCGATCGACAGCGTCAGGGCGACGGCGTTCTTGACCTTGCGGAACGTGTACAGGGACGCGGACATCAGTTGCCCTCGCGCTTGGCCAGCTGGCGCAGCATCAGGCGGGCGACGGCCAGCACGATGAAGGTCAGCAGGAACAGGGTGAAGCCGAGCAGCAGCAGCGATCCCTTGTGCAGCGGGTCGGTGGCTTCGGCGAATTCGTTGGCGATGGTGGAGGCGATGGAGGTGCCGGGCTCCAGCAGAGCGGCGCTGATCGTGTAGGCGTTGCCGATGACGAACGTCACCGCCATGGTCTCGCCGAGGGCGCGGCCCAGGCCCAGGAAGACGCCGCCGATCACGGCCGAGCGCGTATACGGCAGCACCACGTCCCACACGACCTCCCATTTCGTGGAGCCCAGCGCGTACGCCGATTCCTTCAGTCGGCCCGGGACCGTCAGGAAGACCTCGCGCATCACCGACGACACGAACGGGATCACCATGATCGCCAGCACCAGCCCTGCGGTCAGCATGCCGATGCCCAGCGGCGGACCCGAAAGCACCGCGCCGACGAGCGGCAGCTGGCCGAGGTTGTCGTTGATCCACGGATAGACGTGTTCGCTCAACTGCGGCGCCAGCACGAAGAGGCCCCACATGCCGTAGATGATCGAAGGGATGCCGGCCAGCAGTTCGATCGCCATGCCCACCGGTCCGCGCATCCAGGCCGGTGCCACTTCGGTCAGGAACACCGCGATGCCGAAACTCACCGGCACCGCGATCAGCATGGCCACGCCGGCGCTGACCAGCGTGCCGAACACCGGCACCAGCGCGCCGAACTCGCGCGTACCCACGTTCCATTCGGTACTGGTGAAGAAGCCCAGGCCGAAGGTCTGCAGCGCTTCGCGCCCGCCCCACMGCATCGAAAGCGCGGCAGCGATGAGCGAAATCAGGACGAACATGCCGGCGCCGGTCAGCGTCAGCCGGAACAGCCTGTCGGCGCGCGCGTCTTTCGCGGTACGCACGTCCGTCAGTGAGGCGGGGAGGGCGGTGGCGTTCATGCAACCCGGGGAGTGGGGAAGGGGCGGGGTGACGCGGGAGGCGCTAGTGCACGGTGATGCGGTTACCGCGTGATGACAGCGGGCCGCCCCTCGGGACGGCCCACCGCACGATCTGCATCAGAGCTTGATCTCGGTGCTCCAGTACTGCTCGATCTGGCCGACCAGCTCCGGCGGCAGCGGCACGTAGTCCAGTTCGTTGGCCTGCGCCTGGCCCTGCTCGTAGGCCCACTTGAAGAAGTCCAGCGTGTGCTTGGCCTTGGCCGCATCCTTGGGCTGTTTGTAGACCAGGATGAAGTTGGTCGCGGTGATCGGCCACGCCTGTTCGCCCGGCGCGTTGGTGATGACCAGGTTGAAGTCCTTGGCGCTGGCCCAGTCGGCACTGGCCGCGGCGGCGGCGAAGCTCTCCGGCGTGGGCTTCACGAACTGGCCGGCGGCGTTCTGCAGCGACGCGTACGACATGTTGTTCTGCTCGRCATAGGCCAGTTCGACGTAGCCGATGGAGCCCTTAAGCTGGCGCACGTAGGCGGCCACGCCTTCGTTGCCCTTGCCGCCGACACCGCCCGGCCAGTTGACCGAGGTGCCTTCGCCGACCTTCGACTTCCATTCGGGACTGACCTTGGACAGGTAGTTGACGAAGTTGAAGGTGGTGCCCGATCCGTCGGAGCGGTGCACGGTGTTGATCTTGCCGGCGGGCAGGGCCACGCCCGGATTCAGCGCGACGATCGCCGGATCGTTCCAGGTGGTGATCTTGTGCAGGAAGATGTCGGCCAGGACGGTGCCATTGAGCTTCAGCTGTCCCGGCTGCAGGCCTTCCACGTTGATGACCGGCACCACGCCGCCGATGACCGACGGGAACTGGGCCAGGCCGGCCTGCGCCAGCTCTTCCGAAGAGAGCGGCTTGTCGGACGAACCGAAATCGACGGTCGCCGCCTTGATCTGCGCGATGCCGCCGCCGGAGCCGATCGACTGGTAGTTGATCTTGGCGCCGGTGGTCTTGTTGTAGTCCGTGGACCAGCGCGCCATCAGCGGGTAGATGAACGATGCGCCCGCGCCGGTCAGCTCGGCGGAGATCTGCTGGAACCCGCTGGCGGCCGGTGCGGCGGCATCGCCGCCGGCCGACGGGGCCGGTGCATCGGTCTTGCCACCGCAGGCCGTGGCAAAGAAGGCGGTGGCCAGGGCCAGCGTGGCCAGGCGGGCAGTGCAGATAGGCATGGGCTCTCCAGACAGGTCGTGTG
>NZ_JBGFFG010000376.1:0-3309 GCF_056175765.1 Pseudoxanthomonas sp. LjRoot204_2
TTCTCATGTTGGTTCGACTGCTGCGCCCGGACTCACGCGGCGACGGGGGCGTCTTCCTTTTCGCGCGGCAGGCGGATGACGAAGATCGTGCGTCCGTCTTCCACGCGGGCGGTGACGTCGCCGCCGTGCGCGGAGGCGATCTCGCGCACGATGAACAGACCCAGGCCCAGGCTGGTGTGTTCACCGTGGTGGGCCTGGCGGGAGCCGCGGCGCAACGGATCGAACAACGCATTCAGGGCGTCGGTGGACAGTGCATCGCCCGCGTTGCTGACGGCGATGCAGGCACTGTCCTCGTCGCCGTCGATGGTGACGCGGATGTCGCCGCCCGCCTCGCCGTACTTTGCCGCGTTGGTGACCAGGTTGTGCACGGCCTCGCGCAGGCGGGCATCGTCGAAGTGGCCGGACGCATCGTCGCATTCGACATGCAGGGTGAGGGTGACGCCGTGCAGCGTCGTACGCAGCAGATCGACTTCGTCGCTGACGGCCGCCGCCAGGTCGCAGGGCGCACGATGCAGCGTCATGCCGGCGCCCAGCGTGCTCTTGCTGTAGTCGAGCAGGCCGTCGACCAGGCGGCTCAGTTGCACGCCCCCGTTGAGGATGCGTTCGGCCTGGCGTGCGTGCGGCGTGCCGCGGGTGCTGTCCAGCAGGAATTCCGCCGTGCCCACTACCGCAGTGAGCGGACCCCGCAGATCGTGGCCCAGTGCACCGAGGAAGACGTTGCGCCACGACTCCACCGTGCGCGAGAACTCCACCAGCGACTCGGCCACGGCCTGGTCGATGGCCTCGTTGAAGCGGACCATGTCGTCGATGGAGGTGGCCAGCAGGGCTTCATCGGCCGCCCACCGCCGCAGCACCGAGGCGCGCAAAGCGCGGTACTCGGCGATCATCTGGTTGACGCCGAACCCATCGTCCGCACGGCTGCGTCCGTGGCGGGTCGCGGCGGATTCGGGACCGGCCGGCGACGGCGCCCGCCCCTGCGACTTGGCGTGCTGCTGCTCCGAACTCTGTTCCGTCCGCAGGTCGGCCACGATCTCGCGCAGGATCAACGGAATGTCGTTGCGCAGCCGCTTGTGGTTCAGCTTCGCACCTTCAGGGGCCTGCGTGACGGCGAACTCGACGGCATCGTCGAGGATCTGCTGCGTGTTTCCCTCTATGAAATCGGCAAGTCGCATGAACACTCCGTGGGATTCCTTGTTCGTTGTGGGCTGACGGTCGTCTACGTGATTCCCCTGTCCTGGTGCGGTGTTGCGGTGGTGCGCGGTCAGTCGGCGATGCTGCGCGGCTCGCGCGGATCGTCGATGTGGACCGGATCATCCGGGGGTTGATCCGGGCCGACCGGGGTGTCGTCGGGATCGCCGGGGTCGCGCGGCATCGGCGGCCTGCCCGGATCCTCCGGCCGATACGGATCGCTCGGCGTGCCCGGCGGACTGGGCCTGCCGGGCTCGGACGGCGTGCCCGGCGGCGTGGGCTGCCCGGGCGGAGTCGGCTTGCCCGGTTCGGTGGGCGTCGGTGTGCCGTGCGCGGCGATGTCGATGCCAGGTGTCATGGCGATGCTCCTGCGCGCCGACACGGCGCGCTCACTTGTCTGAGGTGGATGCCTGCAATGCTGCCGCGATGGCCGCGTCGCCGGAGACCAGATCGGCCCAGCGCACTTCCACGCCGTTGCGGCGCCCTTTTTCCACCAGCTTCAGGCCGGCGGGGTCGATGGTCAGCGTGTAGGCCTGCTCGCCCAGGGTCAGCTCGCGGCGAAGCGGTTTGTCGAGTGGGGTCATGGTGTGTCCTCAGATCTGCGGGGGATGTCGGCGGGGTTGCCCGTCCTTCGCGCCGGGTTCGGCGGCGGGATCGTTGCGTTCGTCGTTGGTGCGCTTGCCCGGTGATTCACCGGGCACGACGTCGCCATCGGGGCGACGCTGTTCCTCGAGCGGATTGGGCGACACGCGTGTGGTGTCCCGGGTCTTGCGATCCATGGCGGGTTCCTCGCTTGCGAAGGGCCAGCCTGCGGGGAACTACGTTGACGGATCGTGAGCGTGGCGCGTGCGTTTTCAGCCTGCGGTCACGATGCATGAACAAAGCGACTGCGCGCTGAACACGCATGCACGCCGAGCACAGAATGTTGACGCGACACGCCCCACATTCATTCCATGCTCTGCCAAGAACGCATCGACGCGCGTCTGAACGACGCCGAATTCCTGGTCCGCTCCGGCGCCGACATCGGCGACCCGCATGCCTTCCTGCGTGGCTTGTGGACGCAGGTCTACGATGCAGCGCCCATGCACCTGCGCTCGGCGGTCCTGCGCCGGCTGCATGCGCTGTCGCGCCTGCTGGGCGTGCCGTACGTGCACGGCGACAACGATCCCACCCCCGCCTGACCGCGCACGCGCACATCGCGTGCGCTGCGCGTGCCGACACGTGCGGATGGTGACTAGGCGGAGCGCAGGCGCGTCAACGCGGCTTCGATGTCATGACGACGGAACGGCTTGGCCAGTACGTGCGCGTCGGCGAAGCGCTCGGGCAGCCCCTGCTGGCCGTAGCCGGTGGTGAACAGGAACGGCACCCCGCGCTCGCGCAGCGCATCGGCGATCGGGAACGACTGCGTCCCCGCCAGGTTCACGTCCACCACCGCCAGGTCGATCTGCGCATCCGCCAGGTCGGCCAGCGCCTGCTCCACCGAGCCGGCGCTGCCCACCACCTCGTAGCCCAGCGTGGGCAGCAGGTCTTCCAGCAGCATCACCAGCATCGATTCGTCTTCCACGATGAAGACACGCGGTGCCGGTTCGGTCGTCGTCATGCGGCCACTCCTAGGTCGGGCATGGGGGCGGTGATCCGGCACTTCACGCCGGCCTTGTCGAAATCGAGGGCGACGTCGCCGCCCAGGTCGTGGCGCAGTCCGCGCTCGATCAGGCGCGAGCCGAAGCCGCGGTGGTCGGGAACGACGACCGGCGGGCCGTCGTGTTCCTCCCACGACAGCACCAGGCTGTGGCGCCCCTGCACCGCTTCGGCGCGCCAGTGGATGCGCACGCGTCCGGGCTTGCGCGACAGCGCGCCGTACTTCATCGCGTTGGTGCACAGCTCGTGCAGCGCCATCGACAGCGCCAGGGCGCGCTGCGGGTCCAGCTGCATGTCGGGGCCCTCGATGTCGAAGCGGTCGGCATCGTCGACCAGGCACGGGGCGATGGCGGTGCGCACGATGTCGTGCAGCGGGGCGTGGTCCCATTCCTGGCGGGTCAGCACGTCGTGCGCCTGCGCCAGCGCGTGCAGGCGCGCTTCGAAGCGGTCGCAGGCCGCGCCGATGTCGTCGGCCCCGCGCAG
>NZ_JBGFFG010000377.1:0-3262 GCF_056175765.1 Pseudoxanthomonas sp. LjRoot204_2
GCGCAGCGGCACGCCGCACGCTGGCACCTCATCCCGGAGGACACGCAGATGAAGGCGAACGTGGGTGGTTTCGACAAATGGGTACGGATCGTCGTCGGCTCGCTGCTGATCGGCTGGGCGCTGGTGGGCGGTCCGGCATGGGCATGGATCGGCGTGGTGCCGCTGGTGACGGGCCTGTTCAATGTCTGCCCGCTGTATGGGCTGCTCGGCATCAACACCTGCAGGCGGTGAGAGGCCGGTCCGCCTCGCTACCGACCGGGCGAGGAACGTGGTCTTGCTAAGCTGGTCGCCGTCCCACGACAGGCGATGACATGCACAGACGACAGTTCCTCGGATCGGCCGCGCTGGCCGCGACCTCATTGATGCTGCCGTTGGCGGCCGGCCAGCACGCTTTCGCGGCGACGCCGCGCGCGCGCCTGCTGCCGCCGCCGCTGAATCCCGGCGACACGGTCGCGCTGGTCAGTCCGTCCGGCGCGACCGACGAGCCGTTCGACCTGCAGCTCGCGCAGGAGGCGATGGAAGCGCTGGGGCTCAAGGTGAAGGTGGCGCCGCACCTGGCGTCGCGTTACGGGCATCTTGCCGGCACCGATGCCGAACGCGCGGGGGACCTCAATGCGATGTTCGCCGACCGCGGGGTCAAGGCGATCATCTGCGCCCGGGGCGGCTCCGGTGCCGCGCGCCTGCTGCCGTTGCTCGATTACGGCATGATCCGCCGCAATCCGAAGATCCTGCTCGGCTATTCCGACATCACCGCGCTGCAGAACGCCCTGCTGTCGCAGGCCGGATTGACAAGTTTCCATGGCCCCATCGGCATCGGCAGCTGGAACGCGTTCAACGCCGACCAGTTCCGCCGGGTCTTCTTCCAGCGCGAGCAGATGCAGTACGCCAACAGCGCGGACAAGGGCGACGAGCTGGTGCAACGCAGGAACCGCACGGTCACGATCACCGGCGGCAAGGCGCAGGGCGAACTGGTCGGCGGCAACCTGACGGTGCTGACCGCGCTGGCCGGCTCGCCGTACCTGCCGGATTTCGCAGGCAAGATCCTGTTCCTGGAGGATGTGTCGGAGGCGCCTTACCGCATCGACCGCATGCTCAGCACGCTGCGGTTGATGGGCGCGCTGGACAAGGTCGAAGGCATCGTCTTCGGCGAATGCACCGAATGCGACCCGGGAGGCGGCTTCGGCTCGCTGACGCTTCCGCAGATCTTCGACGACTACTTCAAGCCGCTGAAGATCCCGGTCTATCGCGGCGCGATGATCGGCCACATCCGGCAGCAGTTCATCGTGCCCGTGGGCGGCAAGGTGGAAATGGACGCGGACGCAGGCACGTTCCGCATGCTCGAGCCGGTGTTCGCCGCCTGAAGGCGGACGCCGGTGCCGCGTCAGTACAGCGTGAGCGGAATGCCGCGCGACGTGCGATCCCGGTAGTCCGTGCGGACATCGTGGCAGTACGGGCCGGCCATGACGAAGCGGCGGCAGATGTCCGGGCGCGTGTCGTAGATCGAGCAGCACATGCGTGCCGCATCGATCGCCACGCACCAGCCCTCTTCATCGCGCGCCATCACGTGCAGGCCGGCGTCGGTGTGGGTGGTCAGGTGCGAAGGCACGCCGTCCTCGGGCTGCAGCACCACGGTCAGGCGGCAGCRGACCGCGTCGCAGCGTTCGCAGAGCGGTACCGCGGTACTCACCGGTGTCGTCCTCCGCGGAAGCGGGGCGGCGTCGATTGGCAGGGGGGCTGGAACGGATCGCGAGGCATGGAGCGCTCCCGGGGTGGCGCTCCGCCCGTGCTCGTGGCGGAAACGCATGGAGGAAAGCGCAGCGGGCGACGGTGGCGGCGGTCGGACGGGACGCGGAAGGTGCAGCGCGGCCATCGTACGCCGTGGGTCCCGCGCGTACCTGAAGCGCGCCACCGGAACTGAACGGGCGGGTCAGGTTGCGTGCGATGCCTGCATCAGCAGGCAGTCGATGCCATCGAGGGCGATATGGATGAGCAGGCCGATGCCGAACCAGCGGGTCTTCTTCGGCAGCGCCAGCCCTGCGTAGACGAGGATGGCCGGCCAGGTGTGCAGGGGATGGAAGCCGATACTGCAGCGGCCGGGCGCATAGACCGGATCGGCGAGCAGGTGGTCCAGGTCGATGACCCACGCCGCCAGCATCCACAGCGCGGCGCGCTTCCAGTCCCTGGGCAAGCACAGCCGCGCCAGCGCCACCGGCACCAGCACGTGCAGCAGCAGGTGGAGCGGCGCACGGAGTTCGACGTCGGGCATGGCGGCGGCTCAGCGACGCGTGGCCAGCCAGCGATCGAGCTGGTTGGCGAAGCCCTGGCGATCGCGCGCGCTGAACGCGGCCGGTCCGCCGGTCTGCACGCCGGCGCCACGCAGTTCGTCCATGAAGTTCCGCATGGACAGGCGCTCGGCGATGTCGTCCGGCGTGAAGCGCTCACCGCGCGGGTCTACCGCCTGCGCGCCGTTGGCCAGCACGCGCGCGGCCAGCGGGATGTCCTGGGTCACGACCAGGTCGCCCGGGCGCGCACGCTCTGCGATGGCATCGTCGGCGACGTCGTAGCCGCCCTGTACCTGCAGGGCGCGGATGAAGCGCGAGGGCGGGGTGCGCAGCCACTGGTTGGCGACCAGGGTGACCGGCACCTGCGCGCGCTCGGCAGCGCGGAACAGGATTTCCTTCACCGGACCCGGGCAGGCATCGGCATCGACCCAGACCTGCGGGGGCGGCGCCGCCGCTTCGGTCATTCCCGGGTATCGGCCGGCGTGTCTTCCGCGCCCGCATCGGTCCGGGCCGCGTCGCGTTCGGCGCGCTTCTTGGCGTCCTTCTCTTCCTTCTTCTTCTTCTTGGCCAGCTCGCGCTGTCGTTTCTCAAAGGAGTAGTTGGGGGTCGGCATGGGCGTTCTTCCAGTGAGGGGAGGGCGTGCGGAGGCGGCCCGTACCCGTACACGATAGCCCGCAGGCGCGCTGCTGGCGAATGCGGCGCCCGCAGGCTCGCTGCGGCGCCGGCCCCTGCGCTACCATCCCGCCGTCGGCCACCCCCGGGGGACGGGTGCGGTCCCGACGTCCTTCCATGGGGTGAAGAATGCGGCGAATCCTCTGCCTGGTGCTGGCGGCCCTGGTGCTGGCCGGCTGTGCGAAACGCGTCAAGGAGACGCCGTTGCCTCCGCCCGTGGAGAGCCCGCAACCGCCGCCGCCACCACCGCCGCCGCCGCCGCCACCACCGCCACCACCGCCACCGCCACCGCCACCTCCCAGCAGCAC
>NZ_JBGFFG010000378.1:0-3259 GCF_056175765.1 Pseudoxanthomonas sp. LjRoot204_2
CGGGACAGAGCTGCTGAAGCGGACGTGGCGCAGGTGGGATTCCAGCGCGGCTTCGGCGGTGCGCGCGGCTTCCCAGTCGGCACGGGTGTAATGCAGCGCGTCGGGTGCGCACCCCTGCAGTTGCGCTTCGAGGCTGCGCAGGCGGCGGAAATCCAGATAGCGCGCGGTTTCGTCGGCGACCAGCAGCCAGGTGGCTTCGTCCAGCGGATGGGCGTCCGCGTTCCGAAGCAGCGCCGCTGCGTGCTGCAGCCGGGCGCGAAGAATCGGGGACTGCGTCCAGTCGCGGTCCGCCAGCAGGCTGCGCAGCAACTGCACGCGTGCATCTTCAACGGGATGGGGCGGGGCGGACGCGACGGGAATGGGATCGGGCAGGCTCATGGCGCACCTCATGGGGGAAGAGGCTCCTGCGCAGGGGGTGCAGGATGCAGGGCCATGGTGCCGGCGCGTGGGCACGGACGCGCCTGCAGGAAGCCACCGTGACGATGGACACCGTGCCGGTGGTCATGCGCGGTGGTCCGCGCGTCAGCGCCGGTTGAAGGCCTCGCGCACCGGCGCGAAGCTGCGCCGGTGGTGGACGCAGGGGCCGTGCTGCGTCAGTGCGGAGAGATGCGCGGGCGTGGGATACCCCTTGTGCACATCGAAGCCGTACTGCGGGAAGGTGGCGTGCAATTGCACCATCAGCCGGTCGCGCGAGACCTTCGCCAGGATCGACGCCGCCATGATCGCCGGCTCGATGGCATCGCCGCCCACCAGCGTCTCGGCCATGCAGCCCAGTCCCTTCGGCGCGCGGTTGCCATCGATGCGGACCAGCTCCGGCAGCGGCTGCAGCGCCGCGATGGCACGGCGCATGCCTTCCAGCGTGGCCTGCAGGATGTTGAGCCGGTCGATCTCGTCGGGCTCGACGAAGACGACCCGCCAAGCGAGCGCGCGCTCCTGGATCAGCGGGAACAGCGCCTCGCGCCTGGCTTCGCTGAGTTGCTTGGAATCGTTCAGGCCTTCGATGGGGCGCGACGCGTCGAGGATCACGGCTGCAACCGCCACGGGCCCCGCGAGGGGTCCCCGACCTGCTTCGTCCACACCGGCAACCAGACGGACGACAGGATCCGGGAACAGTGACGCCGAGGTCATCGTGAAATGCTCCTTGTAGGAGCGACGTCAGTCGCGACCGCGGAAACGACATCCACGCGGATGTTCCCCACTGCATGAGAGGGTGCGGAGGGGCCTTGTCCGTCGGGCGATGCGGAGGCAGCAGAAATCATGGTGGCCGGTCGTGACTTACGTCGCTCCTGCAGGGGGACCGATCAACTCCGCCACCGCCTCGGCGGCACTCGCTGACGCATCCTGGCGCAACTGCGCGTGCAACCGCTGGTAGACAGGCTGAAGGCCGGCGACGGCCTCGGGCTCGAGGAACCAGTGGAGGACGGCGGAGGACAACGCTTCCGGCGTGCAGTCGTCCTGCATCACCTCCGGCGCGATGTCCTCGCCTGCCAGCACGTTCGGCAGGGCGTAGCGCTCGACCTTCAGCAGGCCCAGTCCCTTGACGATGCGGTAGGTCAACGGTGCGATCCTATAGCCGACCACCATCGGCCGCTTGCAGAGCATGGCTTCCAGTGTCGCAGTGCCCGAAGCGAGCAGGACGACATCGCTGGCGATCATCGCCTCGCGTGCACGGCCGTCGAGCAGGCGCCATGCCGTGTCGACGCCCTGCGCGGCGAGCTGTGTTTCCAGGGCCCGGCGGCAGGCGGCGTTGGCGGCCGGTACCACGATCTGCAGGCCGGGCATCTGGCTGGCGACGCGGCGTGCCGCCTCGAAAAAGTCCGGCGCCAGGCGACCGATTTCGCCAAGGCGGCTACCGGGCAGCACGGCGAGGACCGGGGCATCGAGTGGCAGGCCGAGCGCAGCGCGTGCTGCCGCACGATCGGGGTGCAGGGGAATGTCGTCCGCCATCGGATGACCGACGAAGCGCGCATCGATRCCATGTCGGGCGTAGATCGGCGGTTCCATCGGGAACAGGCAGAGCACCCGATCCGCGCTGAGGCCGATCTTCTCGGCGCGCTTCTCGCGCCACGCCCACACCGAAGGACTGACGTAGTGCACGGTGCGCACGCCGCGCATCTTCAACCAGCGCTCGATGCCCAGGTTGAAGTCGGGCGCGTCGATGCCGACGTAGGCGTCGGGTTTCCAGTCCAGCACGCGTTGACGGAACGCCCTGCGCAATCTCAGCAGGCGGGGAAGATGGCGCAGGACCTCGGCCAGGCCCATCACGGCGAGTTCGCCCGCGTCCCACCAGGTATCGGCGCCGGCGGCGCGCATCGCGTCGCCCCCGATCCCGGCGAATTCGGCGTGCGGGAAACGCTGTTTCAACGCAGCGATCAGTCCGGCCCCGAGGCCGTCGCCGGATGCTTCGCCCGCGCACAGCGCGATGCGGAGCGGCCGGGCCGCGGGTGTCGCGTCCATCAGCGCTGCAACGGCCGTTCGCCGCTGTCGATGAAGTGCAGCAGCGCCTTGACGTCTTCGCTGGCCTGCGCCTGTTCGGCGAGCTGTTGCTTGGCTTCCGCCAGGGGCAGGCCGGCGACGTACAGCGTGCGGTAGGCGCGCTTGATGGCGGCGATGCGTTCGGCATCGAAGCCACGCCGCTTGAGGCCTTCGCTGTTGATGCCGCGCGGACGCCCTGCCGCGTCGCCGGCCACCATCGTGAACGGGGGCACGTCGCCGCTGAGCAGCACGCCCATGCCGATGAACGCGTGGGCGCCGACGCGGCAGAACTGGTGCACGCCGGCGAATCCGCTCATGATCACCCAGTCCTCGATCGTGACGTGGCCGGCCAGCGTCGAGTTGTTGGAGAACACGCAGTGGTTGCCGACGATGCAGTCGTGCGCCACGTGCGTATAGGCGAGCAGCATGTTGTCGCTGCCGACACGGGTGATGCCTCCGCCGGTGCCGGTGCCGCGGTTCACGGTGACGAATTCGCGCACCTGGTTGCGGTCGCCGATGACGAGTTCCACCCGCTCGCCCTTGAACTTCTTGTCCTGCGGGTCGCCCCCGATCGCGGCATGGCCGACGAAATGGTTGTCGCGGCCGATCCGCGTCGGCCCGGTGACGGAGCAATGCGGGCCGATCACCGTGCCGTCGCCGATCTCGACCTCGGGACCGACGTAGGCGAACGGACCGATGCGCACGCCTTCACCCAGCATCGCGCCGGGATCGACGACCGCGCTGGGATGGATGGCGGTGGGGGCGCTCATCTCAGCGGGTGTCC
>NZ_JBGFFG010000379.1:0-3255 GCF_056175765.1 Pseudoxanthomonas sp. LjRoot204_2
GTCAGCGCCATCGCCGCCAGCGTGCGCACCGCGAAACGCCCGCCACCGACGATGACCTTGTCCATCGTCAGCATCACCGCCAGCAGCACGCTGGGCAGCGCATCGAACTGCATCGCCGCGATCCAGAACCCGCCCATCGCGGCGTCGAAGGTGAGGTTCTGGAACTCCGTCTGCAACGGTGCGTCGTGCTGCCGCTTCACCCGCCAGTAGGCCAAGTGCGGCCACAGGAACCCATGCGCGGCCAGCAACGCCCACAACGCAGGAGGCGCCGCGTGTTCGTACAGCACGGCGCCCACGCACAGCGCTCCCAGGCCCAGCCCCAGCGCGCGCATGCGGTACATGCGCTGGCCGTAGCGTGAGCGGTTCTGTTCCGCCAGGTCGCGAACGGCGTCGGTTGGCAAGCGGATCCAGGCGAGCGGGAGGTGCGTCGATTCTCGACCAATCGCCACCGCGTCGCCAGCCTGCGGCCGGCCGCCGCAGGCTCGCTTATGCCAAACCGGTCACGTTCGCGGCGTCCGGTCAGGCGGACGGATAGCCCTGCGGGTTCTGCGACTGCCACCGCCAGGCATCACGGCACATCGCGTCGACGTCGAGCTCCGCACGCCAGCCCAGCACGTCGTTGGCCAGCGATGGATCGGCATACACTTCGGCCACATCGCCCGCGCGACGCGCGACGATCTGGTACGGGATCGCGCGCTCGGCCGCACCCGCGAACGCGTTCACCAGCTGCAGCACGCTGATGCCCTGCCCGGTGCCGAGGTTGACGGTGAGGTTGCGGCGCTCGCGCACCAGGAAATCCAGCGCATCCGCGTGCGCGCGTGCCAGGTCCATCACGTGGATGTAGTCGCGCACGCMGGTGCCATCGGGCGTGGGCCAGTCGCCGCCGAACACGCTCAGGTGCTCGCGCCGGCCCACGGCCACCTGGCAGATGTAGGGCATCAGGTTGTTCGGGATTCCGGTCGGGTCCTCGCCGATCAGGCCGGAGACGTGCGCGCCCACGGGATTGAAGTAGCGCAGGTTGGCGGCGTGGAAACCCGGATCGCTTTCGCAGAGGTCGCCGATCAGCTGTTCCATCACCAGCTTGGTCCGGCCGTACGGGTTGGTGACCTGAAGGCGCGCGTCTTCACGGACGGGCACGCTCGCGGGGTCGCCGTAGACGGTGGCCGACGAGCTGAACACCAGCCGCTTGACGCCCGCCGCCTGCATGCCGTGCAACAGGTTGAGCGTGCCGCTGATGTTGTTGTGGAAATAGTCCAGCGGACGCTCGCAGGATTCGCCCACCGCCTTCAACGCCGCGAAGTGCACCACCGCATCGAACTGCTGCCGCGCGAAGAAGCCGACGACCGCCTCGCGGTCGCGCAGGTCCAGCGGCTGGAACGGCACCGGATGCCCGGTGATCTGCTGCAGGCGGGCCAATACGCCCGGCGAACTGTTGCTGAAGTTGTCCGCCACCACCACGTCGTGGCCCCGCTCGACGAGCACCACGTAAGCATGCGCGCCGATGTAGCCGGCGCCACCGCACAACAGGATCCGCATGTCGACTCCCCGGTCGCTGGTCGCCACCCTCCTGGTGGCCGATCATGCCTCTGGTACGCAGAGCGCGGCGCAATCAGGCCATTGCGCAAGCGTGTCCTCTCGACGGGGCTTTGCACGTTGATCGACTCGACATGGGGCCGCCGGCGGCAGCGCGGGCATGCCCCCGGCCTTATAGACTCTTCCAACACGCAGTACACAGGGGACCCCACATTGATGAACGCTCCATTGCCCACCCTGGACCAGGTCAGGATCGCCGTGATCGGCCTGGGATACGTCGGGCTGCCGCTGGCCGTCGCCTTCGGCCGCAAGTTCCCCACCCTGGGTTTCGACATCAACAGCAAGCGCGTGGCAGAACTGCGCGAGCACCAGGACCACACGCTGGAAGTGAGCGCCGACGAGCTGCGCGACACGCCGCTGCTCGACTTCAGCGACGACCCGGCGGCGCTGGCGGGCTGCAACGTGTTCATCGTCACCGTCCCCACCCCGATCGACGACTACAAGCGCCCCGACCTGCATCCGCTGGAATCGGCCAGCCGCACCGTGGGCCGCGCGATCGGCAAGGGTGCAGTCGCGATCTACGAATCGACCGTGTATCCCGGCGCCACCGAAGAGACCTGCGTACCGATCATCGAGCGCGAATCGGGACTGCGGTTCAACCAGGACTTCTATGCCGGCTACAGCCCGGAGCGCATCAACCCCGGCGACAAGCAGCACCGCCTGGAAACCATCATGAAGGTGACCTCCGGCTCCACCGCCGAGGTCGCGGACTTCGTCGACGCGCTGTACGGCAGCATCATCACCGCCGGCACCCACAAGGCCAGCAGCATCCGCGTGGCCGAGGCCGCCAAGGTCATCGAGAACACCCAGCGCGACGTCAACATCGCGCTGATCAACGAACTGGCCCTGATCTTCCATCGCCTGGGCATCGACACCCATGAGGTGCTCGAGGCCGCCGGCACCAAATGGAACTTCCTGCCRTTCCGYCCRGGCYTGGTCGGCGGCCACTGCATYGGCGTGGAYCCSTATTACCTGACCCACAAGGCGCAGCAGATCGGCTACCACCCCGACGTGATCCTGGCTGGCCGCCGCATCAACGACGGCATGGGCAGCCATGTCGCGCGACGCGTGGCCAAGCTGATGGCCCGGCAGAACCTGCCCACGGCCGGCGCCAGGGTGCTGGTGCTGGGGCTGGCATTCAAGGAGAACTGTCCCGACGTGCGCAACACGCGCGTGGTCGACATCGTGGCCGAACTGCGCAGCTACAACGCGCAGGTGGACGTGCACGACCCGTGGGTCAGCGCCGCCGAAGCCAAGCACGAATACGGCCTGGACCTGGTGGCCGAGCCTCAGGCCGGCCAGTACGATGCCGTGATCCTGGCGGTCGCCCACCGCGAATTCACCGAGCGTGGCGGCGACGGCGTGCGCGCCCTCGGCAAGCCAGGCGCGGTGGTGTTCGACGTGAAGCGGGCGCTGCCCCGCCACGCTGTCGACGACTGCCTGTAACGTCCTTCCCCACGAGAATCCTCGATGCGCGTCCTCGTTACCGGTGCCGCCGGCTTCATCGGCTCCCATCTCAGCCATCGCCTGCTCGACCGCGGCGATGAGGTGCTGGGATACGACAACCTCAACGACTATTACGACCCCACCCTGAAAGAGGCGCGCCTGGCGCGCCTGCAGCCCAAGGACGGGTYCCGCTTCGTGCGGGCCTCGCTCGAAGAC
>NZ_JBGFFG010000380.1:0-3239 GCF_056175765.1 Pseudoxanthomonas sp. LjRoot204_2
GTCTTCGCCGGGGATGTTCTCCCAGCCATTAGGAAGCTTTCGGAACAGTTGGCCGTTAATGCACCTGAGTCGGCCAGCAGCGAAATCTTTCTTCAGTTGTTCGTAGACCGGATCAGGAGCCGGAAGCACTAGTGGTGCTTCACTCTGCGGCTGAGCTTTAGGCGTTGGCGGTCGCTCGCCATAGCGAGCGTTCCACGCCAACTGTGTTCTGCCGAGCAGGTGTACGCCTCCGGCGATCACTGTAGCCAGTGCTAAACCGATCAGCGTGATATGAATGATGCCGGATCGTTCCCGCGCCACCAGGTGTCTCGGACGTTCCATGTTCACCCCCGGACCGATCATACCCGGGGTGTAGGGGCGGCACCCCAACGGTGACGCTTCATCCCGCGCGAGTACCGACGTTCCGGGCGTGCCAGTCGGCCAGGTCAACGATGACCACCTTGACCGGTCCACGCCGAACAGGCTTTTCAGCTTCGCGGCGCGATTTCAGGCCGTCACGTCGAAGCTCCATGGCATCACGCCACAGCAGACCTGCTAGGCGCTGTGCCGTGATTCGGTCGCCATCCGGGCCGATCAGATGCCGGCCGCTGGCCGAGAAGCGCCAGCCATTCCACTGGCTGGGCACGTCGGTGAGGATCTCTACAACCGTAGGCGCGTTGCGGTTCAGCCGATCAGGCATGCGTCAAAGCTCCCGTTGGTGGGCTTAGAGCCACGCAAGCGCCATGCCAGCCAGTCCCGGAGCAGCCGCGCCCACCAGCCCCAATCGGACTTTGACATAATAGGCATTAGCTTACGCGCTAACCATCTGAATCTTCAGCGGTTTACCGATACAGGAAACATCGGTGAACCCAGCTTCCCAACCATACAACGACGGGCTAGACCGCGCCCATCCTTGCACTGCCGGCGACCATAGCCAGAGCGTCCCGGGCACGCACGAAGCCCCGGTTTCCGAAGTGCGGCGCCCACTCGTCCGCTACCACGGCGGCAAGTGGATGTTGGCGCCTTGGATCATCGCCAACCTTCCGGCGCATCGGTTCTATGTCGAGCCGTTCGGCGGCGGTGCGTCTGTGCTGCTGCGCAAGCCCAGGGCGTATGCCGAGGTCTACAACGACCTGGACGACGAGATCGTCAACCTGTTTCGGGTGGCGCGCTCGCAAGGGCAGCGCTTGGCCGAAGTGCTGCGCCTGACCCCATTTGCACGTACCGAGTTCGTCGATGCGTGGTTCCCGTCCGATGATCCCGTCGAGCAGGCCCGCCGCACCATCGTTCGCGCCTTCATGGGCTTTGCCAGCGCTGCCGTCACGATGAGCCGCGCACCGGCAAGTGCCGGCCGCGGTGGCCTGGCGCGCACAGGTTTCCGGGGCAAGTCGAACAGGTCCGGAACCACACCGGCACACGACTGGGCCCACTACCCGGATGCCCTCGCCGCGATCGTCGCGCGGCTTCAAGGCGTCGTCTTGGAGAATCGAGACGCGTTCGAAGTCATGCCACAGCACGATGGGCCAGACACCCTGTTCTACGTGGATCCTCCCTACGTAGCGGCAACTCGCGATGGTGGCAACGACTACCGCCACGAAATGACCGACTCCGATCATGCGCGCCTGGCCGAGTCCCTGAAATCACTGCGGGGAATGGTGGTGCTTTCTGGCTACCCATCGCCGCTGTACGACGAGCTATTTCCCGGCTGGCGCCGGATTGATCGCCCTGCATTAGCCGACGGCGCGCGTCCGCGCATCGAATGCCTGTGGCTGAACGCGGCTGCCGACCAGGCACACCGCCAGCCGCAGCAGAGGCAGCTGATCACAGGCGGTGCGGCATGAACGGCCCCCGCGTAGAAGAAAAGTTCGAACTGCGACCAGTGAAGCGCGACCGCGACGTACGGCCGTTCATCAAGGACCACCATCGCCACCACGGCATCCCCACTGGGTACCTATGGGGTCACGGCCTGCACGATTCTTGCGGCGAACTGGTGGGCGTGGCCACGGTCGGTCGACCAGTGGCGCGCATGCTGGATGATGGGCTGACGGTTGAGGTCACGCGCTGCTGCACGGATGGATCCCCGAACGCCTGTTCGATGCTGTACGGCGCCGCCAGGCGTGCCGCGATCGCAAAGGGCTATCGGCGCGGCCTGACATACATCCTTGCATCGGAAGAAGGCGGCAGCCTTCGGGCCAGCGGCTACGAACTCTTGTGGACTGTTCGGGGGCGTAGCTGGGACGCAAAATCGCGTCGCCGCGTCGACAAGCACCCGACGACGGACAAGGTGGCCTACGGATGGGGCGCGTGGCCACAACTCGAGCGCGGCTTGCCCCACGCCGCACCGGGGGTGTCGGAATGAAGGCACCCGCAACACAGCTGTACTGGAAGGAATGGGTGGGCGACATGGCGCTGGGGCGCTGTTCGCTCGCCGCCCAGGGCGCATGGGTGCGCATCCTGGCCGTGCTTCACCAGTCGGACGAATACGGGGTGCTGCGCTGGCCCCTGGCCGAATTGGCATCGGCCGCGAACGTTCCGCTGCGTTATGCGCGCGAACTGGCGACAAAAAGCGTGCTGAAAGGCAGCGACCGTTTCGATACCGACTTCGTGCACACGCCGAGGCATGCAGGGCGTGATCTGCCGTCGGTGATTCTAGTGAAGGCAGATGGCGGAAGTTGTTGGTTTTCCGCACGTTTTGTCCGCGATGAGTGGCGGCGAACGCAGCGTGGCGCCACCACACGCTTCACTGAAACCAACCAACCCAGCCGACCACCAACCGGACGGGTGGGTGAACGGCAAGGTGACGGCCCTGCTTTTGCTTCTGCTTCTGCTTCTTCAGGTATAGATAAATCTCTACGAGAGGATAGATCCCCAGAGGGCGCCGACGACCTGGCGCGCGCGCTTCGTGGAGTAGTGGGGTACAGCGAATGCGGGGCGTTCGTTCCCGAGCTGCTGGAAGCGAAGGCGGCAGGGGTAACACCGGAGCAGATCGTCAACGTCGCCCGCGAGAAGCAGGGCAAGTCGGTGGCCTACATCGCGCGTACCGCGATCGGTCGACAGCTGGACAAGCAACAGCAGGCCAGCGAGGTACCGGGTGCGCCGGCAGTCGCCGCAGTTGACCCCGAGGCCAGGGCGCGAGCGGACGAACTCCGCGCCATCGGCGACCAGCTGATCGACCTGCGGCACCACCGTGACCACACGGGGATGCTCAGTGCCGACGACTACACCGAACGCGCCGCGCCGCTGCTGGCGCGGTGGCGTGA
>NZ_JBGFFG010000381.1:0-3231 GCF_056175765.1 Pseudoxanthomonas sp. LjRoot204_2
ACTATAGGCTGCCATCGCCATGCCGCATTCGCCCGCCGACAAGAAGAAAGCGCTCACGCGCGTCAAGCGCATCCGCGGCCAGCTGGATGCGCTGGAGCGCGCGCTGGAGGAGGGTGCCGACTGCGCGCCGGTCCTGCAGCAGCTCGCGGCGGTGCGCGGTGCGGTCAACGGACTGATGTCCGAAATCCTGGAAAGCCACCTGCGCGAGGAATTCGCGCATCCCGCGTCGACGCCCGAACAGCGCGGGGCCGGCATCGATGCCGCCGTCGCGCTGGTGCGGTCCTATCTGAAGTAGGAGCGGGACATGCCCGCGATGCTCCTCGGCCAAGGTCGGGAAACGCATCGCGGGCATGGCCCGCTCCTGTAAAAAATCCCCCCTCTCGCAGGAGACTGACCATGAAATCCCGTGCCGCCGTCGCCTTCGCCGCAGGCGAACCGCTGAAGATCGTCGAGATCGACGTCGCCCCGCCGCAGAAGGGCGAAGTGCTGGTGAAGATCACCCACACCGGCGTCTGCCACACCGATGCGTTCACGCTGTCGGGCGAGGATCCGGAGGGACTGTTTCCCGTCGTGCTGGGCCATGAAGGTGCCGGCATCGTGGTCGAGGTCGGCGAAGGCGTCACCAGCGTCAAGCCGGGCGACCACGTCATCCCGCTCTACACCGCCGAGTGCGGCGAGTGCCTGTTCTGCAAGAGCGGCAAGACCAACCTGTGCACGTCGGTGCGGGCGACGCAGGGCAAGGGCGTGATGCCGGACGGCACCTCACGCTTCTCCTATGAAGGCCAGCCGCTGTACCACTACATGGGCTGCTCGACCTTCAGCGAATACACGGTCGTCGCCGAGGTTTCGCTGGCCAAGATCAATCCCGACGCGAACCCGGAGCACGTCTGCCTGCTCGGCTGCGGCGTCACCACCGGCATCGGCGCCGTGCACAACACGGCCAAGGTGCAGGAAGGCGATTCGGTGGCCGTGTTCGGCCTGGGCGGCATCGGCCTCGCCGTGATCCAGGGCGCGCGCCAGGCCAAGGCCGGCCGCATCATCGCCATCGACACCAACCCTTCCAAGTTCGAGATGGCGACGCAGTTCGGTGCTACCGATTGCATCAACCCGAAGGACTTCGACAAGCCGATCCAACAGGTCGTCGTCGAGATGACGGGCTGGGGCGTCGACCATTCGTTCGAGTGCATCGGCAACGTCAACGTCATGCGCGCCGCGCTGGAGTGCGCGCACCGCGGCTGGGGCCAGAGCGTCATCATCGGCGTGGCAGGTGCAGGTCAGGAAATCAGCACGCGCCCGTTCCAGCTGGTGACCGGCCGCAAGTGGATGGGCACCGCCTTCGGCGGCGTGAAGGGTCGTTCGCAGTTGCCCGGCATGGTCGAGGATGCGATGAAGGGCGATATCGAACTCGCGCCATTCGTGACCCACACCATGCCGCTGGACGGGATCAACGAGGCCTTCGACCTGATGCATGAGGGCAAGTCCATCCGCAGCGTGGTGCACTACTGAGATGACGATGTCCTTGCAGAAGACGACCCTGGACGCCATGCCGGACGCGACGATGGACGACTCCTTCGATCATGATGCGCGCGATGCGATCGCGCGCCTCGGCGAGCACGACCTGCAGAACATCGACCGGGCGATCCTTTCGTCGCTGGGTCGGGACTGGAAGAAAGCGGGGTTCATCACCGCAGGCGTCATGATCGCGGCTCCGGACGAGTACGAGGATCTGCCGGAGATGTTCTACGCATCCAGGATCCGCGCACTCGCCGAGGCATCGCGCATCGAGACGAAAGGCGATGCGCTTGCATTGAAGACCTTCGAGATCCGTCTCGCACCCGCAAAGGACGTGGCCTGACATGACGATCCAGCGCATTGAGCACCGCGCCTGCTTCGGCGGCTGGCAGGACGTCTACGAACACGCATCCCGCACCCTCGGTTGCACGATGCGCTTCGCCGTCTACCTGCCCCCGCAGGCGGGAACGCAGAAGCTGCCGGTGCTGTACTGGCTGTCCGGCCTGACCTGCACCGAGCAGAACTTCATCACCAAGGCCGGTGCGCAGCGCTACGCCGCCGAGCACGGCGTGATCCTGGTCGCGCCGGATACCAGTCCACGGGGCGACGACGTCGCCGATGCCGACGGCTATGACCTCGGCAAGGGCGCTGGCTTCTACGTCAATGCCACGCAGGCCCCGTGGGCAGCGCACTACCGCATGTACGACTACGTGGTCCACGAGGTGCCAGCGCTCATCGAAGCGAATTTCCCGGCCACCGATGCGCGCGCGATCAGCGGACACTCGATGGGCGGGCACGGTGCGTTGACCGTCGCACTGAAGAATCCCGGCCGCTACCGCAGCGTGTCCGCATTCTCGCCGATCGTCGCGCCGTCGCAGGTACCGTGGGGCGAAAAGGCGTTCGGCGCCTATCTCGGCAGCGACCGCGATGCGTGGAAGCACTACGATGCCGTCGCACTGATCCGCGATGCCTCCGAACGCTTGCCGCTGCTGGTCGACCAGGGCGATGCGGACGAATTCCTGAATGTCCAGTTGAAGCCCGAGCTGCTGCAGGCCGCCGCCGACGCCGCAGGCCATCCGCTGACGCTGCGCCTGCAACCCGGCTACGACCACAGCTATTACTTCATCGCCAGCTTCATCGGCGACCACGTCGCGCACCACGCCAAGGCCCTGCACCGATGAGCCTCGATCACGCTGCCACCCCCTCCGCGCCGCTGGTGTTCTACGTCCGCCTGCGCGTGAAGCCGGAGCGCGTCGACGAGTGGCTGCACGCGGTGCACGCCATCGTCGATGCGATGTCCAAGGAAGACACCTTCCTGTCGTGCGATCTGCATCGCGATGCGAACGACCCGACACTGTTCACCCTGTACGAGCGCTGGGCCGAGCCCGACGTGGCCACGTTCCTCGCGCGCCAGGACAGGCCCTACCGTCGCGACTACGAGGCCCGCTTGCCCGAGTTGCTGCAGGGTCCGCGGGAACCGCAGGTGCTGGTGCCGCTGGCTCGCTGGCCATCGACCGCCCGGAGTGAAAGCGCGTAGCCGGTGGGACAGGACATCGCATCGGCGCGGATGCGATGCGTGTAAGCCGCGGGGCGGAACCAGGCTCACCGTCCCATGGTCCCTCGGTCACCGTGATGGTGAAGACGTGCCCACGCCGTGACGGACCGTAGCGTGCGCCGTGCGCGAGAATGCCTGGGCATCATCGACCGGCATGCGGGTGG
>NZ_JBGFFG010000382.1:0-3231 GCF_056175765.1 Pseudoxanthomonas sp. LjRoot204_2
TCTTCTGCGAGCGTGAAAACGAAAACGGCCCCTTGCGGGGCCGTTCCGCGTCACTTGATGCGGTTTACTTCGTGGGCGTCGCCGCGGGTGTTGCCGCCGCCTTGCGGGCGAAATCGCCCGCCAGGAATACGCTCAGCGCCTCTGGCTTGAAGTGCTTGCGGATGGCGGCATTGACCTGGTCCACCGTCAACGCCGCGTACTTCGCGTCCAGATCGGCGGTGAACTGCATCGTGCGGCCATAGAACAGCTGGTCGGTCAGCATGCCGGCGACAGTCCCGTCTTCGGCGCGCGCCTGCTGGCGCTCGGTCAGCGTGCCGGCCACGGCGTCCTTCAGTTCCTCGGCGGTGATGCCGTCCTTGACCAGCCTGGCCAGCTCTTCGCGCACCAGCGCTTCCACCTTCGCCATGTTCTCCGGCGCGGCGATGGCCTGGATGCTCAGGCTGCCGGCGTCGTCCTTGYCGCTCGGGCTGTCGTCGGCGCGCACGCCGCTGGAAACGCCGTAGCTCAGGCCTTCCTGCTGGCGGATGCGGTCGCCCAGGCGAGACTTCAGCGCGCCGCCACCGAAGATGCGGTTGGCGACCACCAGTGCCGGGTAGTCGGCATCGGTCACCTTCAGCGGCAGGTTGTGGCGGGCCAGCAGCACCGCGTTGGGCTTGTCCGGCGTTTCGAAGCGCGCCTGCTTCGCCGCCACGTCGGTGTACTGCGTGGCGATCGGGGCGTAGGGCTTGCCCGAGGTCCAGCCCGCGAACAGCTGCTCCAGCTGCGCGCGCACGGCAGCCGGGTCGAAGTCGCCGACGATGGCGATCTCACCGTTGGACGTACCGTAGAAATCGCGATGGAACGCGCGGACGTCGTCGAGCTTCAGCGCCTTCAGCTCGGTCAGCGATTCGTCCAGCGTGCGCGCATGCAGCGGATGGCCGGCCGGCCATGGGTCGAAGTATTCCCCCAGTGCGCGACCGACGATGGCGCCGGGCTCGAAGCGCGAGGCTTCCATGCCGGTGAGGGCCTGCGTACGCAGCTGTTCGAACTCGCTCTCCGGGAAGGCCGGGTTGCGCAACACGTCGGCGACCAATGCCAGGGCATCGGCCAGGTGCTCCCGCCGCGTCTGCAGGCCGATGCTCGCGCCCTGCAGGCTGCCGCCCACGCTGCCCTGCGTCTTCAGCTGTTCCAGGCGCTGGTCGATCTGCTCGCGCGTCATCGTCTTGCTGCCGCGCATCAGCATGGCGCCGGCGATACCGGYGGCGCTTTCGCGACCCTTCAGCGCAGCCTCGTCGGCGAAGCGGAAGTTCGCATCGACGATGACGGTGCCGCCGCGGGTCTTCTTCGGCAGCAGCGACACCTTCAGGCCGCTGCCGAGGGTGAAGGTCTGCGTGCGCGCATCGATGTTCTTCGGCGAGGGATCGAACACTTCGCCGGCACTTACCGCGGCGCGTCCGGTGTAGCCGTCCACCAGGGTGGCTACCGCCGGTGCAGCCGGGATCTCCACGCGATCCGGCGTGGGCGTGGGAACGAAGCGGCCCAGCGTGCGGTTGCTGGATTTCAGGTAGGCAGCGGCGACGCGGTCGACGTCGGCCACGGTGACCTTTTCCACCGCATCGCGGCTGGTGAACAGCAGGCGCCAGTCGCCGGCGGACTGGAACTCGGACAGGCCCATGCCCACGGCATTGACGTCGGTGAAGTACAGCTCGTACGCGTTGGCGATGCGCTGTTTGGCTTCATCGACTTCCTGCTGGGTGATCGGGCGTGCCGCGAGTTGTTCGACCTGCTTCAGCAGTTCGGCTTCCGCCTTGGCCGCATCGCCGTCGTTGGGTAACACGGCGATGGCGGTCAGCAGGCCCGGGTCGCGCATGGACTCGCCATTGGCACCGGCGGCCGCGGCCAGCTTGGCTTCGACCAGGGTCTTGTGCAGGCGTCCGCCCGGCGTGTGGCCCAGCACGTTGGCCAGCACGGTCAGCGGAGCGCTGTCCGGATGCGCGAGCGCGGGCGTGTGGTAGGACGCGGCGACTAGTTTAAGGTTGCCGACGCGGCGCACGGTGACTTCGCGCTCGCCGTCCTGCGCGGGTTCGACGGTGTAGAAGCGCGGCAGCACGCGCGCGGGCTTCTTCACCGGGCCGAAATGGCGCGCCACGCGGGCAAGCACGTCGGCGCTGTCGATGCGGCCGGCGACCACCAGGGTGGCGTTGTCCGGCTGGTACCACTGGCGATAGAACGCCTGCAGTTTGTCGATCGGCACGCCTTCCACGTCGCTGCGCGCGCCGATGGTGGTGTTGCCGTAGTTGTGCCACRGGAACGCGGTGGAGCGGATGCGCTGGAACAGCACGCCGCCGGGATTGTTCTCGCCGGCCTCCAGCTCGTTGCGGACCACGGTCATCTCGCTGTCGAGGTCCTTCTTGGCGACATTCGAGTGGACCATGCGGTCCGCTTCCATCTTCAGCACCCACTCCAGGGTGTCGGTGTTGGCCGGGAAGGAGGCGAAGTAGTTGGTGCGGTCCAGGCCGGTGGTGGCATTGAAGTCGATGCCGCGCTTCTTCATTTCGCCGCTGATGTCCGACTGCGTGGGCGTGCCCTTGAACAGCAGGTGCTCCAGCAGATGCGCCATGCCGGTCTCGCCGTAGTTCTCGTGCACCGAACCTACGCCGTAGACCAGGTTCACGGTCACGGTGGGCTTGGTGGCATCGGGGAACAGCAGCACGCGCAGTCCGTTGGACAGGGTGTACTCGCTGATGCCCTCGATGCTGGGACCGGCGACGACGCCTTTCGGTACCGACGTCTGCGCGTGAAGTGCGGTGGGCGTACCCAGGGCCAGCGTGATGGCCAGTCCGAGTGCGACAATGAAGCGGGGTGACGACATCCTCAATCCTCCTTCGGGGCCGCGTGCGTCCATCGCGTGCGGCGAACGCGGAGTTTCGCAGATTTGGCAGGCACTGATATTCATGGATTACGGTGAGATGACGGCAGACAACGGTGCATTGCCGGTGCTCTACGCCGATGCGTACATCGCGGTGGTCAACAAGCCGGCGGGCGTCATGGCGCACGACAGCAAGCTGGCGCGCGGCGAGACCGACTTCGTCGCCGACCGCCTGCGTGCGCAGTTCGGCGAGCCGATCTTCCTGATCCACCGGCTGGACCGCGCCACCAGCGGCTGCCTGCTGGTGGCGTTCGATCGCGAAAGTGCATCCACGTTGGGAAAAGTGCTGATGTCGCGCGAGGTGGAGAAGGACTACCTGGCCG
>NZ_JBGFFG010000383.1:0-3180 GCF_056175765.1 Pseudoxanthomonas sp. LjRoot204_2
GCGCCAGCCTGTGGGAGCTATGGCCGGACGTGCTCGCCTTGCTGGGCTTCACCACGGTGATGATGACGGCGGCGATCCTGCGGTTCCGCAAGCGGCTGGACTGATAGGCTGGCGACCTTCCGGCAAGAGGGGCGAGCGATGGACGACGCAGCGATCGGTGCGGTGGTGGATGCCATGTACGCGATGATCTCGGGTCCGGCGGGTCCGCGCGACTGGTCGACGCAGGACGATGTCTTCCATCCCGACTGCCGCCAGATCCGCACGGGCGTGGATGCGCAGGGAACGCCATGGCGGCTGTCTTTCTCGCTGGCGGAATACCGTGCCAACGCCGACGCACTGCTGGCTGAGATGGATTTCTTCGAGGTGGAGACCGGGCGCGAGATCCGCGTGTTCGGCAACATCGCCCACGTCTGGAGCGCCTACGAGGCCCGCCACGCGCCCGGCGATGCGGTGGCGGAACGCCGCGGCATCAACAGCATCCAGCTCTACAAGGGAGAGGATGGCTGGAAGATCATCCACATGATCTGGGACAACGAGCGCGACGGCGTGCTCCTGCCTGCCGTCGGCTGAGGTGCGACGTCAGTCGGTGCCGGCGATGCGGCCGCGCAGCGAATTGGTCAGCGCTTCCGTGATCACCACGTCGACCAACTGGCCGACCAGACGTGGATGGCCGGGGAAGTTCACCGAGCGCATGTTCTCGGTCTTGCCGGTCAGCTCGGTCGCGTTCTTCTTCGACGGGCCTTCCACCAGCACCGACTGCACCGTGCCCACCATGCGTTGCGAGATGCCCGCGGCGTAGGCGTTGATGTGCTGCTGCAGGCGCTCCAGGCGCGCATGCTTCACGGCGTCCGGCGTGTCGTCTTCCAGGTCCGCGGCGGGCGTACCCGGGCGACGCGAGTAGATGAAGCTGAAGCTCTGGTCGAAGCCGACATCCTCGAGCAGCTTCATCGTCTTCTCAAAATCGGCATCGGTCTCGCCGGGGAAGCCGACGATGAAATCCGAGCTGATCGAGATGTCGGGCCGCACGGCGCGCAGCTTGCGGATCTTCTGCTTGAACTCGAGCGCGGTGTAGCCGCGCTTCATCGCCGAGAGGATACGGTCGCTGCCCGCCTGCACCGGCAGGTGCAGGAAGTTGGCCAGTTGCGGCACGTCGCGGTAGGCGTCCACCAGCGAGTCGCTAAACTCGAGCGGGTGCGAGGTGGTGAAGCGGATGCGACCGATGCCGTCGATCTCGGCGATGGTGCGGATCAGCAGGCCCAGGTCGGCGACCTCACCGTCGCCGTAGGGGCCGCGATACGCGTTGACGTTCTGGCCGAGCAGGTTGATTTCGCGCACGCCTTGCGCGGCGAGCTGCGCCACTTCCACCAGCACGTCCTCGAATGGTCGACTGACTTCCGTGCCGCGGGTGTAGGGCACCACGCAGAACGAGCAGTACTTCGAGCAGCCTTCCATGATCGACACGAACGCGGAAGGACCTTCGGCGCGCGGCTCGGGCAGGCGGTCGAACTTCTCGATTTCGGGGAAGCTGATGTCCACCTGCGGCTTGTTCTGTTCGCGGCGGGCGCGGATCAGTTCCGGCAGGCGGTGCAGGGTCTGCGGGCCGAACACCAGGTCCACGTAAGGCGCGCGCTTGACGATCGCCTCGCCTTCCTGGGAGGCCACGCAGCCGCCGACGCCGATGATGACGTCGCGGCCGCCGGCCTTCAGCGCCTTCCAGCGGCCGAGCTGGCTGAAGACCTTCTCCTGCGCCTTTTCGCGGATGGAGCAGGTGTTGACCAGCACCACGTCCGCTTCCTCGGGGTTGTCGGTCAGCTCGAGACCGTCGGAGGCGGCGAGCACATCGGCCATCTTGGCCGAGTCGTACTCGTTCATCTGGCACCCGTGGGTCTTGATGTACAGCTTGCCGCGCACCTGATCGGGCACGCGGGCGCGGCCAACGGGCAGGGGGACGAGTGCGGGGTCGGTCACGGCAGGGCCGGCCGTGGTCGGCAGTGCGGGGGCTTGCGTCCCGGTCATGGCGCTTAATCCAGTCGGGTGGGGCGGGCAGGGCCGCGTAGTTTACGCGCTGGGGGCGGCCGGAACCCGTACCGGATGGCGTTGATAGCGGGTAACAGGCCATCCCTGGCCGCCGTGCCGCCGGCTGTTGGAACTCCGACCGGCCGCACAGATTGGAGGAACCCTTTGTTGGACAAGGACTTGGCAATCCCCCGGGAATTCGGGACACTGCGCGGCATGAGGGGGACTCTGACGCTTCTGGCCGTGCTGGCCGCGTTGACCGCACTGCCGGCCAGCGCGGGCACGCTGTACAAGTGCACCGGCGCCGACGGCGTGCCGGCGTATGTTAGCAAGCGCGTCAGTGGTTCCAGTTGCGAAGTCGTGAGCCGCTACACGCCCGAACGCAGTCGCCCGACCCAGGTCGCCTCCGTGTCCCGGCCCGCCGAGGCAACGCCGGCCATCGGCGCCGCCGTCTCGCCCGCCCTGTCGGATTCCGCCAGTGCCATCGTCCCGGCCGCCGTCCCGGCGCCGGCGCCTGCCGCGACCGGTCCGCGCCGCGTGGTCAGCGGACAGGTCTATTCGTACATCAAGGACGGCGTCCGTCATTACACCAGCGCGCGCCCGCAGGGCGGCACGCAGGTGGCCAGCCTGCGCACCATCAAGTACAGCTACATCGAAACGTGTTTCGCCTGCGGCAACCCCGGCGTCGACTTCGGCCGGCTGCGGCTGAACACCTCCGCCTACCAGGCCGAAATCGCTGCGGCATCGCGCGAGTTCGGCGTGGAGGAGGCCATCCTGCGCGCGATCATGCACGCCGAGTCGTCCTACAACCCGATGGCGCTGTCGCATGCGGGTGCCCAGGGCCTGATGCAGCTGATGCCGGCCACGGCGCGCCGGTTCGGCGTGACCGACTCCTACAATGCCGGCCAGAACATCCGCGGCGGCGCGCAGTACCTGTCCTGGCTGCTCAAGCGCTTCAATGGGAACCTGACGCTGGCGGCCGCCGGCTACAACGCAGGCGAAGGCGCAGTGGACCGCCATGGCGGCGTCCCGCCGTACAAGGAAACCCAGCGCTACGTGCAGCGCGTCGCCGTGCTGGCCGACCGCTACCGCCAGGCGGTCGCCGCGCGTTGAGTCGTGGCGGGCGCCTCGGGCGCACGCAAGCCATTGATTCCACGGCAGCCG
>NZ_JBGFFG010000384.1:0-3175 GCF_056175765.1 Pseudoxanthomonas sp. LjRoot204_2
CCCTCAGGATGAAGATTCTCGTCGCCTACAAGCGCGTGGTGGACTACAACGTCCGCATCCAGGTCAAGCCGGACGGGTCCGGCGTGGTCGCCGACGGCGTCAAGCTGTCCCCCAATCCCTTCGACGAGATCGCGCTGGAAGAAGCCCTGCGCCTGCGCGACAAGGGCATCGCCACGGAAGTCGTGGTCGCCACCATCGCCCCCGCCGACGCGCAGGCGCACCTGCGCAACGGCCTGGCCATGGGCGCCAACCGCGCCATCCACGTGGTCACCGACCAGGCCATCCAGCCGCTGACCGCCGCGCGCACCCTGCTGAAGCTGGTCGAGAAGGAATCGCCGGACCTGGTGATCCTCGGCAAGCAGGCCATCGACGACGACGCCAACCAGACCGGCCAGATGGTGGCCACGCTGTGGGGCCGTCCGCAGGCGACGTTCGCCGRCAAGCTCGACATCGCCGACGCCAAGGCCACGGTGGTCCGCGAGGTCGATGCCGGCCTGGAAACGCTCGAGGTCGACCTTCCCGCGGTCGTCACCACCGACCTGCGCCTCAACGAACCGCGCTTCATCAAGCTGCCCGACATCATGAAGGCCAAGAGCAAGCCGCTGGAAACGCTGCAGCTGGCCGACCTCGGCGTCGAATCCGCCGATACGCACAAGACCACGCACTACGCCCCGCCTGCCAAGCGCAGCAAGGGCGTCATGGTGAAGGACGCGGCCGAGCTGGTCGCCACACTCAAGCAGAAGGGGTTGCTGTAATGGCCAAGGTTCTCGTCATCGCCGAACACCTGGACGGCAAGCTCAACGCCTCCACCGCCAAGACCGTCAGCGCCGCCGCCTCCGTGAAGGCCGACGCCATCGACGTGGTGGTGCTGGCGGCCGACCCGACGGCCGTCGCCGCCGAGGCCGCGCAGATCGCGGGCGTCGCAAAGGTGTTGACCGTCGCGAACGTCGCCAATGCGAACGCCATCGCCCAGGTACTCGCCCCGCAGATCGCCAAGCTCGCCGCGGACTACACGCACGTGTTCGCGCCATCCACCACGTTCGGCAAGGACCTGCTGCCCTGCGTCGCCGCACTGCTCGGCGTCAACCAGGTCTCCGACCTGATGGCCGTGGAAGGCACGCACACCTTCAAGCGCCCGATCTACGCCGGCAACGCGATCATCACCGTCGAAACTCCGGCCGACCAGACCGTCGTCGCCACCGTGCGCACCGCATCTTGGCCGGAAGCTGCCAAGGGCGGCAGCGCGGCGATCGAGGCCACCAGCGTGGACGCTGCCCTGCCCACGCACACCCGCTACGTCGGCCTCGCCGCCGGCAAGTCCGACCGCCCCGACCTGCAGAGCGCCAAGCGCGTCGTCTCCGGCGGGCGCGGAGTGGGCTCGGCCGAGAACTTCAAGGTCATCTATGCGCTGGCCGACAAGCTGGGCGCCGCTGTCGGCGCCTCGCGCGCCGCCGTGGACGCCGGCTACGTACCGAACGAACTCCAGGTCGGCCAGACCGGCAAGATCATCGCGCCCGAACTGTACGTGGCCGTCGGCATTTCCGGCGCCATCCAGCACCTGACCGGCATCAAGGACGCCGGCACCATCGTGGCGATCAACAAGGATCCAGAATCCCCGATCTTCGAGATTGCGGATATCGGATTGGTGGGGGATTTGTTTCAGTTGCTGCCCGAACTTTCGTCCCATCTGAGTAACCGGTCGTAGATCACACAACAGCTGGACTTCTCTCACAAAGTTGCTGGCCGGGCGTAGAACAGCGATGCCCCACGGTCTCGGCTCGGCCAGAATGAAGGGCATCAGGCTAGAGACCTCCCGACTGACCTGTCCGCCGATTGAAATCCTGCCGGACGCCGTCCCGGCCCATACCGGATCACGGCATATCGAGACAATCTTTTGACAACCTCAACAGTTTCGATCTTTCTTCCAACATTCGCACGCCATGGTGACGGTTTCCTGCAAAGGGCAGTTGAAAGCGCGTTGCGGCARACATGGCAGGACTTCGAATTGCTGGTGGTTGACGATGGGTCCACCGACGGGACTGCCGAGTACCTCCGCGCTGTGGCGGCGAGTGACGCCCGCGTGCGGCATATCCGCCTGCAGGAGAATACGGGGCTACCCGCCTATGCGCTTGCACAGGCGTATCCACTCGCGACAGGCAGTTACTTTGCCTGGCTTTTCGATGACTGCCAGCTGGAGCCGGACCACCTAGAGACCCTCGTGGCACGCCTGCAACGCGAGCCACAACTGGGGATGGTCTATGCTCAGGCGCGAGCGCAACTCATCGGAGACCGCAGCTTCATCATCGGCGGACCGCTGGATATGGACGCGATGCTGGGGGGTGCGAACTCGATTCCGAATACATGTGTCGTCCTACCGCGAAGTACGATCGACAAGATCGGCTGGTACGATCCGCACATCATCCTCAAGCGGCTTTGCGATTGGGATCTGTGGCTGCGCGTGGCCGCCGAGTTCGAGATCGGGTACGAGCCGAAGGTTCTCGCCACCGAGTTTGGCGTCGGCCTACCGGGGTCTCTCGGAAGGCTGAACCAGGAAAATGCTGCACTCGCCCTCAAGTACTCGCGCACGAACCGCAACCATCGTCTGGCTCCTACATCGCTTCGCCTCGAAGATGCTTGCAGCACCGACATCGGGATCGATCTCGAGCCAGCTGAGAATGCCGCACTTCAAAATGCGCTGCTCGAGCACCAAATGTTCACGCTTGATACCGTCGGGGCCATGAGAACGGCCTCCCGAATGAGGGCGCTTGGGCTTTTGGACCTCGACATCGCTCGCCGCGCCCGCAACAGGGCCAGAGAAACAGGCAAGAGCAAGATCGATTCCCTTTTCACCGCGATTGTCGGCTACACCAGAGAGCGCATCGAGAAAGACGCATCGTCGTTGATCCGTATGGAAGTTGCCGCACGTGATGCGCTGCGAGCAGCGGATCAGAGAACGGATGAACTGACCTCGATGTCAGCCAAGCTCGCCGAAGCTCAGGCAGAACTGAGTAGACTCGCGTCCGCTCTGGCAGACAGTCAGCATCGACCCGAGAAGTCTCCCGCCGACCACTTCGATGTCGAGCTCGCCCGAGAATTAGCCGAAACGAAGTACTCGCTCTTCATCTTCCGTGACGCCGCTGACCGGCGACTGGAGATGATCCGCGCACTCGAACAG
>NZ_JBGFFG010000385.1:0-3166 GCF_056175765.1 Pseudoxanthomonas sp. LjRoot204_2
CGGCAACACCGGCTTCAGTGCCGCTGCGAGAATGCGGAACAGGTTCAGCCCCTGTGTGCAGACCGACTGCAGGTCGGCGTCCGCGCCCTCCTGCTTGGCGATCACCCACGGCTTGGTTTCATCGATGTACTTGTTCGCTTCATCGGCCAGCGCCATCGTCAGGCGCAGCGCCGTGGCGGGTTCGTTGCGTTCGTAGGCATCGGCGATGGGGGCGAGCGCATCGACGAAACGCTGGTACATCCCCGGGTCCGGCAGCGCTTCGGCCAGCGCACCGCCGAAGCGTTTGTCGATGAAGCCGGCACAGCGGCTGGCCAGGTTGACGAACTTGCCGACCAGGTCCGCATTGACGCGCGCGATGAAATCACCGAGGTTCAGGTCGAGATCGTCCACGCCCCCGGACGACTTCGCCGCGTAGTAATAGCGCAGTGCCTCAGGCTCGAGGCCTACGTCCAGGTAGGTGCGCGCCATGATGAACGTGCCGCGCGACTTCGACATCTTCGCGCTATCCACCGTGAGGTAACCGTTGACGTGCAGGCGGGTCGGTGCGCGGTGCCCCGTGCCGTGCAGCACCGCCGGCCAGAACAGGCCGTGGAAGTTGACGATGTCCTTGCCGATGAAATGGTGCAGTTCCACCTCGGTACCGGCGTCGAGATGCGATGCGAAGTCGAGGCCACGCTGCGCACACAGGGCGTGGAAGCTGCTCAGGTAGCCAATCGGCGCATCCAGCCAGACATAGAAGTACTTGCCGGGTGCGCCGGGAATCTCGAAGCCGAAGTAGGGCGCATCGCGCGAGATGTCCCACGCGCGCAGGCCACCGTCGGCATCCAGCCACTCGCGCAGCTTCGCCTTCACGCCCGGCAGGGCGACGTCGCCCGCCAGCCATTCGCGCAGGAACGCATCGAAGCGGCCGACATCGAAGAAGTAATGTTCCGAGTCGCGGATCTCCGGCGTGCTGCCGGACAGGATGGACGTCGGTTCCTTCAGATCGGTCGGTGCGTAGGTCGCGCCGCAGACCTCGCAGTTGTCGCCGTACTGGTCGGCGGATCCACAGTTCGGGCAGATACCCTTGATGTAGCGGTCCGGCAGGAACATGCCCTTGGCCGGATCGTAGAACTGCGCCACCGTGCGGCGGCTGATGTGCCCACCGGCATCGAGGCGCTGGTAGAACTGTTCCGTCAACGCCCGGTTGCCGGACGAGTTGGTCGAGTCGTAATGGTCGAAGGCCACACCGAAGGCGGCGAAGTCGCGCTCGTGGCTTGCCTGGATGCCCGCGATGAAGGCCTCCGGGGTGACGCCCGCCTTCTCCGCTGCCAGCATGATCGGCGTGCCGTGGGTGTCGTCGGCGCAGACGAAATACACCGTGTCCCCGCGCATGCGCCGGGCCCGCACCCAGATGTCGCCCTGGATGTAGCCGACCAGATGACCCAGGTGCAGCGGGCCATTGGCGTAGGGCAGGGCATTGGTGACGAGGGCGGTGCGGCTCATGTCGGACTTCGTTGCGGGGGCGCGCGATTATCGCATGGACGGCCGGATGCCCCTTCCGCCTGGCCAGAACGCAACGGGCCCGGCAATGCCGGGCCCGTCTTGCAACAGGATGCGTCGAGACTTACTGGCGGATCCAGGTCTGCGACTTGCAGATGAAGGCGATGCAGCCGGAGACCTCCAGCTTCTTGCCACCTTCGATCAACTCCATCTTCGACTTGTATTCCTTGCCTTCATCCGGCTTCAGGATGGTGCCGCCCGCGTAATCGCCACCGCCTTCCGCCTTCATGCCGCGGATGATCTCCATCCCCGTAATCGGCTTGTTCTTGCGGTCGCCCTTGCACTTGTCGCAGGTCGGATTGGGCTTGCTCGGGTTGATCAACTCGACGATCCGGCCGGTGATCGTGCCGTTCGCGGCCTGGGTGATCTCGACGAAGGATTTCGGCTTGCCGGTTTCGCTGTCGATGGTCTTCCAGCGGCCGACCACCGGGTCGGCGGCCGAGGCCACCAGCGACAGGGCCATCAGCGGGGCGGCCAGCATCACGGCCATCAGGGTCTTGCGCATGTTCCCCTCCCAGGGATGTAGGTCAGGCCCGCCGGCAACGACCGGCGGGATGCCGCTGTTATACCGCATCCGCCGGCGTATGGAAGCGCGGCGTGCCAGCTGTTCAGCCGTCTTTGCGGGTGCCGAGGTCGGCGTCGTCCGCCTCGGGCGTCTCCGGCTCCTGCGCATCCTGCTGCGGCGCCGTGGCGGGAATGCGCGAAGCCGGCGGGGTTGATCCCGGYACTTGTTCGACGCTGCCCACCGACACACGCCCGATGCGCGGCTTCATCCAGATTTCGTCGTGCCACGCCTGGTACTGCTTCGGGTCCCAGTAGCGGTCGTCGTAGAACTTGCTGCCATCGATCGGAATGAATCCCCCCGGGCCGGGGATGTGGATCTGCAGGTTCCCGGTGAAACCGGTACGGCTTCCCGTGGACCGACGTTTCTCGCGGCGGAGCACGGTGGCCAGGCGCGGCTGCGCGGCCTGGTCGCCGAACCGGGCATAGATGGCCTGGCCTTCGTCGACAGCCCGGGCGCGTTCAGCCTCCGTCAGTTGCTCCCAATAGCGCTCCCGCAGTCCGAGGAACCCGGTGTACCCGCGCTCGGACGCCAGGTCCATCCACGCATACGCCAGGGCGCGATCCTTCGCCGTCCCCTGGCCGTTCCACAGCATCTCCCCCACCATCCCTTGCGAAGGCTTGTCGCCGTAGTAGGCGGCGCGCTGGTAGAAACGGAACGCCTCGTCGAACTCGCCGGCCTTGAACCGCTTCAGGCCCAGCAGGCGGTAGCGCAGGTCGGGATGTCCGCTCAGGAAGCCGGCGCTGAGCATCATCGCGTCGCGTGTCGGGTCCGGCGGAGGTTTGGCGGCATGTGCCGCGGAAAATGCGGCCGCAGTGCCAGCCAGCAGCAGGCACAAGGTGGTCGTCCTGAGGTTGCCCATGTGTACTCCGACACCGGTGATGGGAAGTAGGCTTCGATTGTGACCGGCGACGTTGTCGCCGGTCACGTCTCGGAAGTCATGGCCGTGGTGCGGAGCCTGGCGCTCTCCACCGCATCCGTGCGGGATGGCGTTACTTCGATGCGCCAGAATCCGTTTTCCCGATATGCCGGTCGAAGAAGGCAAGCATCTCGGTATACAGC
>NZ_JBGFFG010000386.1:0-3155 GCF_056175765.1 Pseudoxanthomonas sp. LjRoot204_2
AGGAAGGTCTGGTGGACGCGGTGGATGCCTTCTGCGAGCGTATCGGCTTCACGGCGGCGCAGACGCAGCGCGTGTTCGAAGCGGCGCGCGCATTGGGCATCCCGGTGAAGCTGCATGCCGACCAGCTCAGCGATGGTGGCGGCGCGGCGTTGGTCGCGGCATTCGATGGCCTGTCGGCCGACCACGTGGAATACACGTCCGAGGCCGGCGTTGCGGCGATGGCGCGCGCAGGCAGCGTGGCGGTCCTGCTGCCGGGTGCCTTCCACGTGCTGCGCGAAACGAAACTGCCGCCGCTGGAGGCGTTCCGCGTTCATGGCGTGCCGATGGCGGTGGCGACGGACTGCAACCCGGGCACGTCGCCCCTGCAGTCGCTGCGCCTGGCCATGTCGCTGGCCTGTACGCATTTCCGCCTGACCCCGGAGGAAGCGCTGCGCGGCGCCACCGTGCATGCTGCGCAGGCGCTGGGCCTCGAGGATCGCGGCCGTCTGGTAGTGGGACAGCGCGCGGACTTCGTGCGCTGGCGCATCGGCCAGCCAGCGCAACTGGCGTATTGGCTGGGCGGCGATCTGGTCTCGGCCGTGCATGTGGGCGGTCTTGTCGTGAGTCCCCCCTGAAAAACAAAAACCCCGGCGAGAGCCGGGGTCTTGCGTTCGCGACCGGCGTGCGGGCGCGGCGGGCTTACTTGGCGACAGCCTTCTTGGCCACGGCCTTCTTCGCCGGCGCCTTCACGACCGACTTCTTGGCGGTAGCCGTGGCGGCGATGCCCGCCTTGGCGACGGTACGCTTGCGCGCGTTGCCGTAGCTGGACGAATAGCGCTTGCCCTTGGCCGTCTTGCGATCACCCTTGCCCATCTGTGTTCTCCTGATTCAATGAAAAGTCCGCCCGGACGAGGGCGGCTGCGCGGGCATCCACCAGACCGGGGCGCCGCGCGCGAGGCCGCAAAGCCTACCACAGCGGGGCCTCCGCGGCCGCTGCCGCCGTGTCGCCGGACTCAGTGGGCGCAGCTGGCGTCGTGCACGTGCCAATGGTTCAGGCGCAGGTTCAGCAGGTGCGCCAGCCCCACCAGCAGCCCCCCCACCGTCATCACGACGGCATGGGGCACTGCGGCTTCGTGCAAGGGCGCATACAGCACGCCGGCCCACAGGGCCATCAGACCGAACAGCAACATGCCCAGCGCGCGGAAGGCCCGGTGCCGGCGGTAGCCCCATACCAGGCTGAAAAGCCCCAGCACCGTGACGAACACGACGAAGCCGCGTTCGAAGCCATCGCCTAGCCAGATCGACAGTCCGAGCGACGGAATCACCGCCAGCAGCAGCGGCGTGATGGCGCAATGCAGCGCGCACACCAGCGAGCCGGCGGCGGCGAAGCGGTCGAGCAGCGATCGGAACGAGGACTTCATGGAGACGAGTATGACTTCCGGGAGGGTTATATTGTCACTATTGGTATAATATAACATCATTCGCAACCCCACCTGAGTGATCCCCCTTCCATGCCTTCCCCACGCCGTCTCGCCCGCCCTGCTCCTCGCCTGCTGGTGACCGCCCTCGCCCTCGCGCTGGCCTCCCCCCTCGCTTTCGCCAACGACGCCGGCGCCCCCCAGGCCAAGGACCTGGACGCGGTCGTCGTCACGGCCTCGCCGCTGAAGGGGAATGCCGAATCCGTCGCCACGCCCGTGGATGTCCTCTACGGCGAAGACCTGGACAAGGCCAAGGCCGGCACGCTGGGCGAGACGGTCGCCAAGCTGCCGGGCGTGCAGACCACCTACTTCGGCACGGGCGTTGGCCGGCCGATCATCCGCGGCCAGGAGGGACCGCGCGTGCAGGTGCTGTCCGGCGGCCTCGGCTCGATGGATGCCTCCACGGTGAGCGCCGACCATGCGGTCAGCATCGAACCCTTCCTCGCCGACCAGATTGAAGTGCTGAAGGGCCCGGCGACCCTGCTGTTCGGCAGCGGCGCCATCGGCGGCGCCGTCAATGTCGTGGACGGCCGCCTGGCCGAATCGATCCCCGACCAGCCTCTCAGCGGCCGCGCCGAAGTCCGCGGCAACACGGTCAACGACGAACGCACCGGCATGTTCCGCCTCGACGGTGTGAGCGGAAACTGGGTGCTGCACGTCGATGGCCTGGTGCGCGACACCGACGACTACGACATTCCCGGCGTCGCGATCCTGCACGACCATGAGGAAGGCGAGGAACACGAAGAGGAACCCCAGCCTGACGGCACGCTGCCGAACAGTTCGCTCAGCACCAAGGCAGGCGCGGTCGGCGCTACCTATCTCGGTGACCGTGGCTATTTCGGCCTTGCCGCCAGCACCTACCGCAGCAACTACGGGATTCCCGGCGGTGCCCACGTGCATGGCGAGGAAGACCACGACCACGACCATGACGGAGAAGCAGACCACGATGACGAGGCGCACGAAGAAGGCCCCGTGCGCATCGACATGGTGCAGAACCGGTGGGACGTGAAGGCTGGCGTCTACGACCCGGTGTCGTTCCTGGAAAGCCTCAACCTGCGTGCCGCGTGGAACGACTACGAACATGTCGAGCTGGAAGGCGACGAGATCGGCACGCGCTTCACCAACGAGGGGTATGACGCCCGGCTGGAAGCGGTGCAGAAACCGTGGAACGGCTGGCGCGGCGCCTTCGGCCTGCAGGTCGGCAGTACCGACTTCAGCGCGGTGGGGGCGGAGGCCTTCGTGCCGTCCACGGTCACGGACACCCTCGGGTTGTTCGTCCTGCAGCAGAAGGACTTCGGCCCATGGAAGCTGGAACTGGGCGGCCGCTACGACCAGGTCAAGCTGAAGCCCGACGACCGCGCATCGATCGATTTCGGCGCCACCAATCTGTCGGCCGCGGCGATCTGGCGCCTGAGCGACGGCTTCGACCTGCGCTTCGGCCTGGACCGGTCGGAGCGCGCGCCGACCAACGAAGAACTGTTCGCTGGCGGCACGCACGTGGCCACGCAGTCGATCGAGATCGGGGATGCCTCGCTGGATACGGAGAAAGGCGTGCGTGCGGAAATCGGCGCGCATTGGCACACCGATCGCGTCGACCTGAAGCTCGCGCTGTACCAGACCCGGTTCAATGACTTCGTCTACCTCACCGACACGGGCGTGGAAGAGGAAGGCTATCCGGTCCGACTGTGGACGCAGGAC
>NZ_JBGFFG010000387.1:0-3155 GCF_056175765.1 Pseudoxanthomonas sp. LjRoot204_2
CGCGGATGTCGTCCAGGAACAGGTCGCCGAACGCCATCGTGCGCAGGCCGGGCCAGCGTTGCGCAGCGTCCGCCAGCGCAGCGGCCATCGCGCGCGCGTAGTCTTCGTTCGTGCACCGTGCGGGAATCATCGCTTCGATCAGCGGCAGGCCGCTCGCCCGCGCCTGCGCGTGCAGGACGGTGCGACGGATCCCTTGCATGGAGACTCGCTGGTCATGGTCCGTCAGCGTGGTCAGCAGCCCGACGACGTCCACGTCATCGCGCTGGCGCAGGACGTGCAGGGTCCAGGCTGCATCCTTGCCGCCACTCCAGGCGAGCAGTATCGGGAGGCGTTCGGCCATCAGGCCGCGGATACGTCGCGCAACTCCCAGGCGCTTCCCGCCAGCAGGCGCAGGCGGTGCTTCAGCACCTGTCCGGGAATGGACGAGGTGGCGACCAGCAGGATGCTCAGGTCGTCCTGTTGGCCACGGACGGTCGCGCCGTCGTCGACCACGCCCAGGCCGGGATCGACTTCATCGGGCTCTTCCTGGCGCGCGCGCCAGCGCTCGAACAGGCTGCTGGTACGCAGCGCGTGCTGCAGTTGCGCGGCGAATTCGTCCGCACCGTGCGCATCGAAACTGAAAGCCGGATCGCCGCCGCGTGCGCGGCCGGGATCGGGCAGGCTGATGTAGTAACGAACGGCCATGGCACCCCCGGTAGAAACCTGGGGCATAGCGTTATCCACGGCGCGTTAGCCGGCCGTTACGCGACCTTGAACGGCGCCGGCGGCGCGGCGAAGGCGGCGACGACGGCGCCCTTGCCCACGTTGACCATGCCGGTGAGGCTCATGACGCTCTCGAACACCTCGACCTTGTTGTTCTCGCAGATGTCGCGCAGGCGCTGGTAGCCCGGCAGCGCGCGCAGTTCGGACAGCTCGCCGCCGTAGCTCAGGCATACGGTGGGCGTCATCAGGCCGGCCATGACGCGGTTGCCGGTGAACTTGAACATCTGTTCGACCGCATTCTCGAAGCCCTTGATCTTGGCGACCGGCTCGGTGTTGCCGGCATGGCCGTACAGCACCGGCTTGATGTCCAGCGCGCTGCCCAGCGCCGCGCTGAGCAGGCCCACGCTGCGGTCGCCCTTGGTGCGCGCGCGGTTGCGCAGGTAGTACAGGTCGCGCGGGATCATGTAACCGTGCGTGTGGTTGGCCAGTTCCTCCAGGCGCACGCGGATCTGCTGCACGCTGGCGCCGGCGTCGCGCATGCGCACGGCTTCGACGGCGGTGATGCCCTGGGCGGCGAACAGGTTCTGGGTGTCGATCACGCGCAGCGCGAACGGCGAATTGTGGCCCGCGGCCTGCCGCACCGGCTTGTAGTCGTTGAGGATGGCGAAACTGGCCTGCATCGCGTTCTCGTGGATCGGCGACCGTGTCTTGGTGATCGTCATGCAGAAGACGTGGTCGTAGTCGATCACCAGCCGGCCCAGGAACAGGTCGCGGATCTGGTTGACGGTGAACGGCGTGGTCTCCGCTTCGTGGCCGCGCTCGGCCACGTGCGCGTGCAGGAAGCTCAGCGTGGCCTGCTCGTCGCGATGGTCGGCGAGCACGGCTTCGCCAATGCGCACCGTGATCGGCAGGATCACGATGTTGTGTTGTTCCAGATACTCCAGCGGCAGGTCGCACGCCGAATCGACGACTATCCCAATGCGCATTAGCCCCTCCCGGCATCGTCGCATTTGTACTTATCTCCGGAAAACTAGCGGAGAACGGCGGGCAAGTCGCCGGATAAACGCATGAAGTGTGCGGTGCGTCACCTTTTTGTGAGGTGAGGGGCGCGGTAAAACGGGTCCCGCGTCAGGTTCATGGCGAGGCCCTCGACGCACAAAGAGTGTGAGCAAAGTCACATAAACACGCGAGATGGGCTTGTCCCGGGTCAGGCCCCGCCCGACACTCGGCACGTAGGGAAGGGGCAACATGACTCAGCAGGGGTGGTTACTGCTGCTGCTCGCCCTGCTGCCGGTGGGCGCGCACGGGGAGAACATCGCGCGCATCGATCGCCTCCAGCCATCCACGCTGGAGCAGCAGGCCGGACAGCGCGCCGGATTGTTTTCGGAACGTCGCTTCGACAGCGGCGATGCGTCCGTGCGCGTGATCGGCAACGGACACTGGCGCGTATATCCGCGCGACGGCATCGCCGAGCCGCTGCTGGTGATCTACCACCCCTACAACGCGCGCGTGACGGTGCGCGCACCGGGCGAYGCGACGCCCCGCACGCAGGACCTCTTCCAGCCCGGGCTCGATCCGGAGTACAGCCGGCGCGCGCTGGTATTCCCGCTGGCGCGCGAAGGTCCGGTCGAGGTGACGGTGGAGGGGGCGCGTTATCCGATGCAGGTGGCGGTCGAGGCCCGCTCCGACTACGCCGCCGCCGATCTCTGGCACGTGCGCCTGCTGCTGCCGGCGGTCGGCATGACCCTGGGCGTCGCGCTGGCGGTGCTGCTGTTCTGGCTGGTGCTGCGCGAGCGCGTCTACCTGCTCTATGCCGGCGCCATGCTGCTGCAGTTGCTGTACGTGTTGTGTTCGTATGGCGAAGCCTATGCCTGGCCGGGCCYGTCGCTGCTGCGCCATTTCGGTGCGCAGGGCATCTGGACCATCGGTACGCTCGCCACCATCCTGATGGTGTACCTGTGGCAGGACTACGCCAACCTGCGGCGCGCGGCACCGCGGCTGGCCTGGCTGATGCGGCTGGTCGGCGTGTACGGCTGCACGCTGACGCTGGTGCTGCTCGCGTCGCCGTGGCCGGCCGACGACCGCTGGTTCCCGAACGTGGCCAATGCCCTGTTCCTGCTGACCAACCTGGTCACGCTCGCCACGCTGCTGGTGGCATGGTGGCGGGGCGAGCGCCATGCGAGCATCGTGCTGCTGTCGTGGTTGCCGTTGCTCGCGTTCACCATGGTGCGGGCCCTGCGCTTCAGCGCCGGCGAGCGCGCGGGGCCGTGGCTGGAATACGGCATTCCCTGGTGGCTGGCATTCACCGCGGTGGCGCTGGGCCTGGGCCTGGCGCACCGCATGCTGACCGTCCGCCGTGAGCGCGACAGCGCCAAGGCGCACGCCGAGCGCGACGGCCTGACCGGCGTGCTCAACCGGGGCGCCATCGAGCACCGTCTCGACTGGGCTTTGAT
>NZ_JBGFFG010000388.1:0-3154 GCF_056175765.1 Pseudoxanthomonas sp. LjRoot204_2
CCCCTCTCCCGTCGGGAGAGGGGTTGGGGGTGAGGGTTCGCAGCATCCGACCGCCAGTACTCGCACCGAACCCTCATCCGCCCTGCGGGCATCTTCTCCCGAAGGGAGAAGGGAAKATCAACGTACTGCGCTGTCCGCCAGCGGCAAGCCGATGCGCACGCAGCCGCCGGGCGTGTCGGTCAGCGGACAGCCGGAACAACTCAAGGGCGTGCGCCGGAACATGGCGCGCGTGATGGCCGATGCGCATGCCAAGGTCGTGCCGACCACGCTCAGCGACGACGCCGACGTGCACGACTGGACACCCGGCAACGACATGACCGGCCGCCTGGTCCGCGCCATCGTCCGTGCCTGCAAGTCGGTGCCGGCGATGAACGCCTGGTTCGATGGCGAGAAGCTCACCCGCACGCTGCACCCGCATGTCGACATCGGCATCGCCGTGGATACCGATGACGGCCTGTTCGTCCCCGCGCTGCGCAACGCCGACCTGCTGGAGGCCGGCGGCGTGCGCGAGAGCATCAACCGCCTGCGCGCGCAGGTGGAAGACCGCAGCATCCCGCCGTCGGAGCTGACCGGCTACACGATCTCGCTGAGCAACTTCGGCATGTTCGCCGGCCGCTAYGCGACCCCTGTGGTGGTGCCGCCGTGCGTGGCCATCGTCGCCGCCGGTCGCGCGCGCCACCAGGTTACGCCGGTGATGGGCGGCTTCGAATCGCACAAGGTGATCCCGTTGTCGGTGACGTTCGACCATCGCGCGTGCACGGGTGGCGAAGCGGCGCGTTTCCTGAAGGCGCTGATCGACGATCTGGCCCTGCCCCAGTAGAGCGGCCGTCGCAAGGGATGAGCGACGCAGGGTTTCGTCGCTCAATCCTCCAGTGGGCAAGCGCTGTGGTGAGAGGACAACGCGCGACCGCGAAGCGTGGCAGGATGCCGCCATGATCCCACCGCAGGAGTCGCCATGAGCCACCGCAGCCGTCTCGCCGGTTTCATCATCGACAGCCAGGTCGACGACCTGCCCGCCGCCTCCGCCTTCTGGAGCGCCGCCCTGGGGTTGAAGGTCACCGATCCCGACGACGGCGGCCTGGGCATCTACGACAAGTTCGAGCCCGGCCCGGGTGGCCTGCATATCGAAGTGCAGAAGGTGAAGCATGACGCGCGCGTGCACCTCGATATCGAGACCGACGACATCGAGGCCGAAGTCGCGCGGCTGGAAGCGCTCGGCGCCAGGCGCATCCAGCACGTACGCAACCGCTGGTGGGTGATGGAAGCGCCCACCGGCCATCGCTTCTGCGTGGTGCCGATGGACGAAGGCAGCCCGCGCGGCAGACCCAACCGCTGGCCCTGAGGCGCCTTCAGCGCGTCAGCCTGGCTTCGTCTTTCCAGAAGGCAAGCAAGCGCGTCAGGCCCGCAGAGTCGGCGGATTCGTCTTCCAGCCACGGAATCTCGCGACGCCACTGCGACTGGCTGAGCTGCTGCACCAGCGTCTGCGGTGCGGTGGCGAAACCCATATGCCAACGCTGGAACTGGCGTTTTTCCACCCTGCCCTGCTCCAGGATCTCCAGCCGCTGATGCTGGCTGGCGCGCGCGATGCGGGCGTAGATCTGCTCCACGTCGGCACGTGCGCCTTCCAGGTACTGCACGAAGCGCTGCCCACCGTACAGGAGCGCACCGGTCACCTCGGCGAGTTCATTCGCCACGCGCGCATCCAGCAGCAGCTGGTCGAGATCGGCCGCATCCAGCGGGCGCGTGGCCTGGCTCTGATAGACCAGGGCATGAAGAGGGGCCACGTGCGTTCCGGTATTGGGAAAGGACACGCAGCATAGCGCAGCGAATCACATGAACGCCGTGCGCGTGCGCCGCTATTCGCGTTCAGTCTCGCTGCGCGCGCGGATCGCTTCGAATTCTGAACCGTTCAGCCAGCGGGGCCAGGCATCGCTGTCCGCGATCTCGCGGCCGAGGGTGTAGAGCAGCGTCACGTCCCGTGCCTGACCGCCTGCATCCCACGACGGTGTCCACGCATCGCAGGGCTGGTGGTAGCAACGGGCGAAATAGGCATCGCGCAGCGCCCGGCCGCCTGCGACGCCGCCCTCCACGCGATCCAGTCCCGCACCCACGGTGATCGCGGGAACGCCCGCGCGCGCAAAGGCGAAGTGGTCCGCGCGATAGAAGAAGCCCGCCTCCAGGTTGGGATCCTCCGAATAGTTGCGTCCCTGCGCTTCCGCCACGCGTTTCAGGTCGCCTTCCAGCGACACACGGCCCTTGCCCCACGAAGCGATATCGCGATTCGGGCCATCGGAGCTGAGCATTTCGATGTTGAGCACCGCCGCCGTCTTCTCCAGCGGCGCCACCGGGTTGGCGGCGTAATAGCTGGCGCCCTGCAGACCTTTTTCCTCCGCGGTCAGCGCCATGAACAACAGGGTCCGCTGCGGGCGTGGACCGGCGGCGAACACGCGCGCCAGTTCGATCACCGCCGCGACACCGGTGGCATTGTCGACCGCTCCATGACGGATCGCATCGCCTGTCGTGTCCGGCTCGCCGATGCCAAAGGCGTCCCAATGCGCGGAATAGATGACCGTTTCGTCCGGTCGGGTCGCACCCGGCAAGCGTCCGATGACGTTGCGCGTTACCACTTGGTCACGCTTGACGGCGAACGTGGCCGACAAGGTCGCATCGCCCAGCGCCACGGGAGCGAAGGCGGCCGTCTGCGCACGGCGTTTCTCCATCTCGAAGTCCAGTCCGGCACGCTGGAACAGCGACACCGCCAGGTCGCGCTGCATCCAGCCGCGCAGCGGCGTGTGGTAGGTCGCGGCGTCCGCGCGCGGGATGTCGAACACCGGAGACACGCCCGACGCGCGCACGGTCGCCCAGCCATACGCGGCCGGTTCCGTCTCGTGGACGATCAGCACCCCTGCGGCACCCTGTCGCGCCAGTTCCTCGTATTTGTAGGTCCATCGGCCGTAGTACGTCACCGCGCGGCCGTCGAATGCACCGGGCGACGCGGTTTCGAAGTCCGGATCGTTGACCAGCACCACCGCGACCTTGCCTTTCAGGTCGGCACCCTTGTAATCGTTCCACCTGCGGTCGGGCGCGGTGATGCCGTAGCCGACGAACACCAGCGGCGCGTCGACGAGCGACACACGGTCAACCGGGCTCAGGC
>NZ_JBGFFG010000389.1:0-3146 GCF_056175765.1 Pseudoxanthomonas sp. LjRoot204_2
GCGCATGTTCGCGCCGTGGCCGATCGGGCTGACGCTGGTGATCGCGTCGCTCCTGTACTTCCGGTACGTCGGCGACCGCAAACTCAAGGACGACACCCAGGACAGCGATGGCGTGGTCACGCCCGCGCGCACGGAGAGTTACTTCGCCAACACCTACGGGATCGAAGGCGACGTGTTCGAGCTGGTCGTCAGCGCCGAGAGCCCGCTCGTCGGCATGTCGCTCGGCGAGGCGGAAGCCCTGCATGACGCGCCGCTGATGCTGGCGCTGCAGACCGGCAACGACACCCGGCTTGCCCCGCCGGCGGACATGCGCATCTGGGTGGGCAGCGTGCTGGGCGTGATGGGTGCGCGGCAGGAGATCAGCGACTTCGCGCAGAACCAGTTCCTGCGCATGTCCTCGCGCCTGCGCCACTTCGGCGACCTGTTCAATCCCAGCCGCGCGGGCATTTCCGAAGCCGTGGTGCCGCCGACGTCGAAGTTCATTGGCAAGACCGCGCGCGAGCTGCGCCTGCGCAAGCAGAATGGCATCAGCCTGCTGGCGATCAACCGCGACAAGAAGGTCATCCGCGAGAACGTGCGCGAGGAGAAGCTGCGCGCCGGCGACATGCTGGTGCTCCACAGCATCTGGCAGGACCTCGGCCTGGCGGCGGAAAGCCGCGACTTCGTGGTGGTGACGGACTACCCGAAGGGCGAACAGCGCCCGCACAAGTTCAAGATCGCGATGACCATCTTCGCCATCACCATCATCATCGCGTTGACCTCCAAGCTGCCGGTCGCGCTGACCCTGATGACCGGCGTGGCGGGCATGCTGCTGACCGGCGTGCTGCGCATGGACGAAGCCTACGGCGCGATCAACTGGAAGACGGTGTTCCTGATGGCCGGCCTGATTCCGCTCGGCTGGGCGATGGACAGCAGCGGTGCGGCCGCGTGGGTGGCAGGGCATACCGTGGAACGGTTGCCGGAAGGCATTCCCATCTGGGTGCTGGAGATCGCCGTCGCGCTGCTCACGACCGCGTTCTCGCTGGTCATCAGCCATGTCGGTGCGACCATCGTGATGGTGCCGATGGCGATCAACCTGGCACTGGCGGCGGGCGGCAATCCCACCGCGTTCGCGCTGATCGTGGCGCTGTCCGCATCGAACAACCTGATGACCGCGTCCAACCCGGTGATCTCGATGATCGTCGGCCCCGCCAACTACACCTCGCGCCAGCTGTGGCGCGTCGGCGGCCCGCTGTCCCTGATCTATACCCTGGTGGTGGTGCTGGCCGTCAACGCGCTGTTCTGGTGGAACGGACGCGCCGGGTGAACCCGCCCTCGCTGACGCTGGTGCTGCTGCCCGACCGCTACGCCGTCGCGCAACTGCCGGCCGGCGCCACGCTACCTGGGTGGTGGCCCACTCACGGCATGCGCCATGCCGGCTGGACCGACGACGAACTGTCGCTGGTCTGCGAAGAAGCATGCGTACCCGACGATGTCCGCTGCCAGCGCGGCTGGCGCATGTTCAAGCTGCAGGGGCCCTTCGACTTCGCGATGACCGGTATCCTGAACGCCGTGCTGGATCCCCTGGCGGCTGCCGGCGTGGGCATCTTCGCCATCTCCACGTTCGATACCGACTACGTGCTCGTGCAGGACCACCAACTGGACATCACCCTGCAGGCGTTGCGCGAGCACGGACACCACGTGTCGGGCGACTAGCTTCGCGTCAACGACGACGCAGCAGGATCCGCGCCAGCACCGCGCCGAAATGCAGCCAGATCGCGGCGAACACGCCCACCTGCGTGACCGGACCCTGTTGCGCGGCCTCGAATTTGCGGAAATAGCGCCACAGGCCCCGATGCTTGTGCCATTCCACGAATACCGGGCGGGCGCGACTCGACACGCCGCGGATATGCAGCACGCGGATGTCGTTGGCGACGGCGACCAGGGCGCCTGCCGCGCGCGCGCGCCGGCAGAGATCCATGTCTTCGGCGTGCAGGCGGTAGCCTTCGTCGAAGCCGCCGATCCTGTCGAACAGCGCGCGTGGCATCAGCATCAGTGCGCCGGAGATGATGTCGACCGGCTGCAATGGGGTCGCCTCGTCGACGGCGACTCCCAACCGCGACGCCGCACCGGGCGAGCGCAACATGGCGGCGAAGACCGGATCGCGACGGCGCGCAGCGGCATCGCGCACGCCGTCCTCGTCGACCAGGTCCACGCCCAGCATCCTGGTCGTCGCCGCATCGGCCGCGTGTGCGCGCAACCGCGCCAGCGTGTCGGCTTCCACCATCAGGTCGGGGTTCACGAACGCAAGCCAGCATGCCTGCGTATCGCGCGCGCCCTGGTTGCATCCCACCGCGAATCCCGGATTGTCAGGATTGGCAATGAAGCGCACGCGCGCATCTTGCAAGGCATGCCGCTGCACGATCTCCATCGTGTCGTCGGTGGATGCGTTGTCGACCACGCGGATCTCGTGCACGCCATGCGCCACGCGCAGGCGCATCAGGCAGTCGTCGATGCTGGACGCGCTTTCGTGCGTCACCACCACCGCGGCGATGCCGGACGCGTCAACCGAAGAGGTCACGCTGGCGCTCCGGCGATCCTGCTTCCGTATACAACGCATGCAACCGTTCGCGCGGTACGCGCAGCGGATCCTCCATCAGGAACGTCGCCAGCCTGGGCGTGAACGTGGGCCAGCGTGCATTCAAGGCGTCCATGTCGCCGTCGGCAGGGCCGCCTTCGCCGCCACGCGCGACGAACGCGGTCTCGCACAGCACGTTGCGCCACCCCAGGCCGGCGAGCCGCAGCGACAGGTCGACCAGCGCGGCATACCACGAGCCATAGCTCGCCGCGTCCAGTCCGCCGACCCGCTTGCGCGCACTGCCGCGCAACGCGACGGCGTGCGCGACGGCGGCGGGCAGCTCGGGATGCAGCGGCGACATCGCGGCACAGGCGTGCGCCGTGCGTTCGACATCGGCGGGTGRCAGGCTCACTTCGCCCAGGCGCGGCCACGCAGCGGCTTCACCGGCATTGCACCAGGGGGTGGCGGTGGCGATGGCGGCGTCGCGCGCGAAGCAGGCGGCCAGCTGTTGCAGCCAGCCGGGCAAGGGCTGCGCGTCGGGCGCGAGCACCACCACGTCCGCGTCGCCGCACGCGGCGAGCATCTGGTC
>NZ_JBGFFG010000390.1:0-3143 GCF_056175765.1 Pseudoxanthomonas sp. LjRoot204_2
GCGCGGAACAGCGCCGTGCCCTCTTCCAGGTGATCGGCCACGCGAGCCTGTATTGCCGAAGGAAGGTCGCCGTTCTCCGCCAGCTCGGACAGCGTGTCGTGCGTGATGGCCGCGTGCGCAAGCAACTTGGCCTGCGGGGCTCTGGCCGCGGCCAGGATGTCCGCCGTGGCCTGCAGGTGCGAACGCAGGTCCTCCGCGCTTGGCATCTGCGCGAGATCGACCTGTCGGACGATCTCAACCGGGAACGGGCCGGTGGCCGGCTCGATGCCCAGGTCGATGCGACCGTGAGCGCTGTAGTTGGCCAGGACCTGCGTTCCATCGGCCATGCGGATGGAGCCGATCCAGCCGCCACCGAAGTCAGAGCGAAGCTCACCCATTTCGACGCCATCCATATCCGCGATGGCCCCTTTCATCAGCTGCAGGCCTTCGCTGGCCTTGGCGTTGCTCGGGCCATCTTTCACTGCCCCGGCTTGACCGAACGCCTTGTTGGTGCCGCCAGCCAGGCAGATGGTGATGTTCTCGCGAATGGTCTGGATCGACTCTGTCGTCCCATCCCACATAAACAGATCGTGGCTCGCCTCCCGCAGCTCGTTCTCGAAGAACGCGGCGCGGCGCTGAGCGGCCGCGAGCGCGCCCTCCAGCCGCACCACGGCATCGTCGGCATCGGCCAGCAGCGCCTTGCGGGCAGCGAGGTCGTTGGCCGACATGGGCTTGTTGTGCAGAAGTACCGTTTCAAACGCGTTGAGACAGTCCTTCACGGGCTCGATATCACCCGCCGGTTCCTTCGGCCCCTTCAGGAAGCGATCGAGCTTGGCGAGCATGCGCTCGGCCAACGTCCGATCGGCATCGCTGGTCATGACGTGACCGGGATGCTTGAACAGGCCGCCCACCAGGTGGCGAAGCTCCCGCGCCATCTCCACCACGAACGAACCATCGAACCGTTCGGTCTTGGTCGGCGAGCGCAGCATGCCCATGTCGAAGTCGATGCGCGTGCGGTAGTACACCRCCACCGCATCTTTCATCTGCGGCAGCAGCGCCTTCATGATGTCGGAGCCTTCCTGGTGGGCGATCTCGACACGCGCGATCGCGTGGTTCATCGCCAGCGCCATCGCATCGGCCGCCTTCTTGGGCGTATCCATGCTGCTGTCGCCGTAGGTGATTTGCCACCGGGCGAGCACGCCCATGAGGGCATCGTATGCGGCGATGTCATCCGGCGCCGCACCCTTGTGATCCTCGTTGTCAGACTCGATCAGCACCGCAAGCCGATCAGCAGCACGGGCCACCGCCCGCATCGGTTCAATCGCCGGATCATGGTCCGGCGAGGGGATCTGGGCGATCAGCCTGTGCATGGCCAGGCCGGCCAACTGGCGCGTCTCTGCATCCAGTTCCGGGCGCATGACCACCTTGATGGTCGCGTTCTCGTAGATGGCGCGCTTGATCGTGTCGTCCATGCTCAGGCCACCTTCAGCCGCGGGACGTCGGCCAGCACTTCGTCCAGCGCGTCCTCCGGCACTTCGCCATCGCTCACACGCGCAAGCCATTGGTCGAGCAGGCCGTGGGCCTCCAGGTCCATGTGCTGGTCCCCGGTCAGGTCGCACGTATGCCGGCGGCCACCGGGCCAGACGAATTCCACCACCACCGATTCGGTTTCGGCGTCGGACTCCTCTTCCACGGAGTTGTGCACCTCAGTGTGCTTGAACGTGCGCCCGCTGGCGTTGGGCTTGATGAGCCACGACTGCTCACCGCCATCGGCAAGGTGCATGTGGTAGTTGATGTGTTGCAGGCGCATAGGGGGATCTCCGTTGAATATGGGAGGAATCAGGGTTTGAGGCCGCCGGCCGCTTCCGCGTCCAGCTCATCGATGTCCGACGCCAGCACGCAGCCGTAGTCCGGGTGCAGCGTCCAAGGGGAGGCTTCCAGCAGGCGGTAGATCTCTTCGTTGCGCGCATCGAAGCCGGCCGCCGCATCGGTGCCCATGGCCACTTGCATGGCCATGTCTTCGCAGACGGCCTGCACGGCCAGGAACGTGTCCTTGGTCATCGTCGCCGGCGCATCGAGCTGGCTGCGGATCTTGGCCACCGTGGCGGCATCGCCCATCTGGCGCGCCACGTCGTGCGCGATCGAGTCGCGCGGTGCCATCGCCTGGCGCAGCGGCAGCTCGCCCGGACGCTGCAGGTCGCGCAGATGCGCGCCTACGGCTTCGCCGATGCCCTTGGCATGGTTGAACAGGATCGATTGGCCCAGCGCTTCGTGAGCGACAGAGACGGGGAATCCGTTGACGAGATATTCCGGAATGCCCTTGGCCCGGGCATGCTCCACTGGCGTCAGCAATCGCTGCATGCCGTCTTCGCGCCCGAGCTTCACATCGGTTTGTCTGACGCGGGCGTAACCCCTCGTAAGCCCGTTCACGCTGGTAGCGCTCTCGTTCTGCACGTTGGGCTTGAAGTTCTTCCCTTCGGATTTATCGCGTGCCGCCTTGGCCACGAGGTAGTCGAAGGTGCGCCAGCGCTCGTCGTCATCGCCGATGTTCTCCAGCGCCTGGCCCAGGGTCTCATACTGCTTCGGATACGCAGGCACCTGGTCCATCGAGAACCCTTCGGCCAGCCCGCGCGAGATCGCGACGAGCCACCACCGCGTGCGGTTCTCCAGGCTGCCGCTCTGGGTGGAGTCGAACAGGGCTTCGTGCAGGACGTAACCCTGCTCCTGCAGGTACGCCATGAAGATCGCATAGCTCGCCGACGTGCGGGCTTCAGCGACGTTCTCCGACACGATCACAGCAGGCTGCACCGCGTCGACGATGCGCAGCGCGCCGTAGACCGCGAGTGCGTCAGTCGGATGGTCCTCCGCCTTGTCGATCTTCCGCTTCGCACGACCTGCCTTACTGTGTCCGGTGCAGGGCAGCGACAAACCCAAACTAGCCACTTTGCTGAGTGCAACCGGCTCCAGCTCTTCCAGCGCGGCTTCGTACAGCCGCGTGTCTTCGGTGATGGCCGGATTGTTGACCGACGCCATCTCCAGGTAGCGGTGATCGCGATCGACGATCCAGTCCACGCGCGAGCGCAGACCCTGCGCCTGCACGCCTTCGTGGAAGGCCAGCGTGGACACGCCCGCGCCCGCGCAGAGCGTGGCCTCGGTCAGATAGC
>NZ_JBGFFG010000391.1:0-3142 GCF_056175765.1 Pseudoxanthomonas sp. LjRoot204_2
ATCTGGCACCGCGACCGCCTGCCCACGGTGACCGTGCGCGCCGACCTCAACAGCGACGATGTGACGGCACCGACGGTGGTGGCGCAGATTTCGCCGACGCTGGATGGCATCCGCTCCGCGCTTCCGCAGGGTTACCTGCTGGAAACCGGCGGCACCGTCGAGGATTCGGCGCGCGGGCAGAAGTCCATCGCGGCCGGCATGCCGCTGTTCCTGCTCGCCGTGACCACGCTGCTGATGCTGCAGCTGCGCAGCTTCTCGCGCATGGCGCTCGTGCTGCTGACGGCGCCGCTGGGCCTGATCGGCGTGACGCTGGCGCTGCTGGTGTTCCGCGTGCCGTTCGGTTTCGTGGCGATGCTGGGCACGATTGCGCTGGCCGGCATGATCATGCGCAACTCGGTGATCCTGGTGGACCAGATCGACCAGGACATCCAGGCCGGCCACGACCGCTGGCACGCGATCATCGACGCCACCGTGCGCCGGTTCAGGCCGATCGTGCTGACCGCGCTGGCGGCGGTGCTGGCGATGATCCCGCTGTCGCGCAGCGCCTTCTTCGGGCCGATGGCGGTGGCCATCATGGGCGGCCTGACCGTGGCCACCGTGCTGACGCTGTTCTTCCTGCCGGCGCTGTACGCGGCCTGGTTCAAGGTGCGGCCGGAAGAGGGCGCCGCGCGCTGAGCGACCCGGCGCGGCGGGGGTTCAAGAACCCCCCCGCCGCAGCCGATACTGTGGAGGTCGAAGCCCCTCCGGACCCTGTGCCCGCCGTGCGCCGCCTGCTGATCCAAGGCCTGTGTCTGCTGGTCCTGCTCGTCGGCGCCCCCGCGTGGGCGCTGGACCCTGCGCGCAAGGTCGACGAGTACACGATCGCGCGCTGGACCATGGAGGACGGGCTGCCGCACAACCTGATACACGCCATCCACCAGGATGCCGACGGGTACGTGTGGACCGGGACATGGGAGGGCGCGGCGCGCTTCGACGGCCGCCGCTTTACCGCTTACGACGCAGGCACGGTCGAGGGGCTGGAAATCGAGGGCGTGCGCGCGATCACGCCGCACCCGCAGGGCGGCATGGTGCTGAGCCTGGGCCGCGTGGGGCCGGGTGTACTGCGCTTCCACCAAGGGCGCTGGCAGCGACTGCCGGGCCGCGCAGGCACGCTGGCGGATGTTTCCGTGCTGCGCTACGGACCGGACGGTGCCCTGTGGATCGGGACCGACCATGCCCTGTTCCGCATGGAGGCGGACGGCCGCCTGCTGGAAATCGAGAGCGATCACGCGCGTCTTGCCAACGAGCGGGTGCTGACGATCCTGCCGTTGCAGGACGGGCGGGCGCTGGTGGGCAACCGCCACGGCCTGTTCCGGATCGACCAGGGAAAAGCCAGCGAATGGGGCAGCGGTGTCGGCTTGCCGGAAACGTCGGTGCTGGCGGTGCAACCGTCGCGCTGGGGCGGGCTGCTGGTCGGCGGCAGCGCAGGCGTCTGGCGGCTGGAGCACGGGCGGGCCCGGCAGATCACCGGCGAACGCGTCGAAGCCATGCTGGAGGACCGCAACGGCAACCTGTGGGTCTCCACCCTCGACGGCCTGCGTCGCTACGCGCAGGGGCGCTATGAAACCCTGGGCGAGCGCGAGGGCCTGATGGGTCGGCTGGCGCCCGCCCTGTTCGAGGACCGCGATGGCCTGTTGTGGGTGGGCACCACCAACGGGCTGTACCGCATCTCCGACGGGCCGGTGTTCGGACTGGGCCGCAGCAGCGGGCTGCGCGACATCTACGTGCGCGCGATCATCGAGCGGCCCGGGCAGGGCGCGTGGATCGGCCATCCGATGGGCGTGGACGCCTGGCAGGCGGGGCGGAGCCGCGCCGTGCCGCTCGCCTTCGATGGCAAGTCCGATCCGTCCGTGCTGTCACTGGCCAATGCGCGCGACGGCGGACTGTGGATCGGGACCTACGACCAGGGCGTGATCCATCTGCCCGCCGCCGGCGAAGGCGCGCAGGGTTCGCCCTGGCGCCTGGACGAAGCGGATGGCCTGCCGTCCAACCATGTGCGCGCACTGCTCGAACGTGCGGACGGCTCCTTGTGGATCGGCAGCAACGAAGGCGTGACCGTCTATCGCGAGGGCCGCATCGTGCGCCATTACGACGCCGACGACGGCCTGCCCGACGGCAACGTCTACGTGCTCTACGAAACGGCGCAGGGCGTGCTGTGGATCGGCACCAGCAACGGCATGGCGATGATGCAGCGCGATGGCACGCTGCGCCGCTGGACGCCGATGTCCGATTTCCCGGCCGTCGCCGCATTCGACTTCCTCGCCGACCCCGACGGCAGCCTGTGGGTCGCCTCCGACCGCGGCCTGCTGCACTGGCGCGACGGCACGTTCATGCAGTTCGACCATCGCCAGGGACTGCCGAACAATCGCCTGTTCCGGCTGCTGGAGGACGACAACGGGGATTTCTGGGTATCGAGCAATCGTGGCGTCTTCCGCATCTCGCGCCCGGCGCTGACGGCCGTCGAGAACCGCCATCTGACGCGCCTGCCGGTGGAAGCGTTCACCCATGCGGACGGACTGCCGAGCAGCCAGGCCAACGGTGCCTCCGCGCCGGCGGGCTGGCCGATGCGCGACGGCAAGCTGTGGTTCGCGACGGCGAACGGCGTTGGCGTGATCGATCCGGACGACGCCCGTCGCCAACGCAGCCAGGGCGTCACGCTGGTCATCGAGTCGGTGGAAGCCGACGGCCGCGTGCTGCCCTTGCAGGCGCGCTACGCCCTGGCGGCGGACACGCGCCGCGTGGTGATCCGCTTCACCGGGCTGAACCAGCGCGCTCCCGAGCGACTCCGCTATCGCTACCGCATGGTCGGCTTCGACCGTGGCTGGATCGAGACCGACAACGGCGTCGCGCACGATGCGGTGTACACCAACCTGCCCGCGGGCAAACTTCGCTTTGAAGTACAGGTGATGAACGCGCCCGCGGACTGGAGCAGGCCGGAAGGCCTGGTGATGCGCACGGCGGACCTGGACAAGGCGGCGCCGTGGTGGCTGCAGGCATGGGCGATGGTCGCCTACGTCGTGCTGGCCGGTGTGCTGGGTTGGGGCGTCCTGCTGTTGGCGATGCGGGGCCAGCGGCATCGCCAGCATCGCCTGCAGGTACAGAT
>NZ_JBGFFG010000392.1:0-3137 GCF_056175765.1 Pseudoxanthomonas sp. LjRoot204_2
CAGGTGGCCCATGCGATCGGATTCCATCCACAGCGCCATGTCGAGCGCGGTGGTCGGCACGTTCTGGAAGTAGTTGGTGCGGTCCTGGTTGGTGGTGCCGTTCTGGTCAGTGGCGCCGACCAGCTCGAACGGGGTGAAGAACTCGCCGACGTGGTTCTCGCTGCCCTGGAACATCAGATGCTCGAACAGGTGGGCGAAGCCGGTGCGGCCGGGCGTCTCGTTCTTGCTACCCACGTGGTACCAGATGTTCACCGCCACGATCGGCGCCTTGCGGTCGGTGTGCACGATCACCCGCAGGCCGTTGGGCAGCGTGAACTCCTCGTAGGGGATCACAATGTCCGCGCCGGCGGCCGGCTTCGCATAGGAAGGCGCGGGCGCGTAGGCCAGGCCCCCGAGGGCGGCGGACAGGGCGACGGCGAGCAAGGCGGCGCGGGGCCGACGGTAGAGGGACATGGACACTCCTGTTGATACGGTATGGGCCTGCAGAATCCGCGATGCTAGCCGCCGGCCGTCGTCATTACACTAGGCCACAAGCCATGACCAACGGCAGGGGAATCCCCTCGAGGAGGCGCCATGGACCGCAAGCACTGCCTGATCACCGGCGCCAACCGGGGCCTGGGGCTGGAACTGGTGATCCAGCTGCTGGCCCGGCAGCGGCACGTGGTGGCGACCTGTCGCCACCCCGGCAAGGCGACGGCGCTCAACCGTCTGGCGGGCGAGCATCCCGGCCGCCTGCACGTGCTGCCGCTGGATGTCGCCGATGCCCGCAGCCGCGACGCGCTGTTGCGCGAGTTGCCCCTGGTGACCGACGACGATCCGCTGCACCTGCTGATCAACAACGCCGGCGTGCTGCGCGGCGGCGAACGTTTCGGGCAGGTCGCCGCCACCGACCTGGACGCGAGCTTCCACACGCATGCGGCCGGACCTTTCCTGTTGACGCAGGCGCTTGCACCCCAGCTGGCCGACGGTGCCGTGGTGGCGAACATCTCGTCCGAGATCGGCTCGATCGCCTTGCGCCAGGAATTCCGTACACCCAGCTATGCGATCGGCAAGGCGGCGCAGAACATGGTGACGTCCCTGCTATCGCAGGCCTTGGCCCCACGCGGCATCAAGGTCGTGGCTCTGCACCCCGGCTGGGTGCGCACCGACATGGGCGGCGACAGCGCGCTGCTGTCAGCGGCGGAATCCGCCAGCGGCCTGCTGCAGGTGATCGACCATCTCACCGCCGAGCAAAGCGGACGCTTCCTTGATTGGCAGGGCGACCCCCTCCCCTGGTGAAACTGAACGTTGACTCCGCCAGTTCGCAGGCGACGCAACGAATCCTAGTTGAACGGCATCCAAACCCTTACGTACCGGAGTGACCGGGCCTGGGGCGAAGCGGCGTGTTCGCAGTCACAACGAACAACGCCGCCCGTCTTGGCTTACGCAGGACGGACACTGGACGGACAGTCTTCCGGACAGCGGACGTGCAGGAAGCATCCGGAACACCTTATGGATCAATGACTTACGTTTGGCATGGTTTCTGCGATACCTACAACAAACTCGCGCAGCACCTGCTCAACCTGACTGAAGCCTGAACGAAGCTCACAAAACGAAAAGTTTTGCTTGATCGCTCTGTCTAGGTGTACTACCTTACTACCACACCACCCAACAACATCACTACAGAGGCATGACAATGAACGCCAAGAACCTCCTCCCCCTGACCGCCGCCGCCGTGTTCGCCCTGTGCGCCGGTGCCATGGTCGTTTCCGCCAGCCACGCCGACAACCGCCAGACCGCCGCCACCGACATCGCCCGCATCGTGGACCTGCCGACCGTGACGGTCGCCCCGGATGCCGCCGACCTGGCCCACTACAACACCTACAAGGACACCAAGATCGTCGACCTCGCCACCATCACCGTGACGCCGGCTGCCGAAGACCTGGCCCAGTTCGTCGCCCAGCAGGCCGTGCGCGTGGTCGACATGCCGGTGGTCACCGTGCGTCCGTCGGCCGAGGACATGCAGCAGATCGCGGTGCAGGCCGGTGCACTGGCCAGCCAGCTGGCTTCGCGCTGATACGCAGGCGATACACGTTCCACCTGCGTCATCACGCAAGCCGGCGGCGGCCGGAGCTCCACCGCCAATGAGGCCATGCAGCGCCGCGTAGAATGCGCGCCATGACCGATACCCTGGACATCGACGTCCTGCTGTACCAGCCGGAAATTCCCCCGAATACCGGCAATGCCATCCGCCTCTGCGCGAACACCGGCGCGCGGCTGCACCTGATCGAACCGCTCGGGTTCGCATTGGAAGACAAGCAGCTCAAGCGCGCCGGCCTGGACTACCACGAATACGCCACGCTGCAGGTACACGCGTCGCTCGACGCCGCCCTGCAGCGTATCCGTCCTGCACGCCTGTTCGCCCTGAGCACCCGCGGCACCGTCCGCCACGACCAGCCGGCCTATGGGCCTGGCGATGCCTTCCTGTTCGGGCCGGAAACCCGCGGCCTGCCGCAGGACGTCCTGGAAGGCGTGCCGGGGGACCAGCGCATCCGCCTGCCGATGCGACCGGACAATCGCAGCCTCAACCTGTCCAACACCGTGGCCGTGGTGGTGTTCGAGGCGTGGCGACAGGCGGGATTCGTCGGGGGGGCGTGACGTGCAACTCGCCTTCATGGGAGCGACGTAAGTCGCGAACGCGGAAACCAGGACGCCACGTCCGGGTTCGCACGCCCATCAAAGCGAATACGGCTCCCATTTCGCCGGGATCGCTCGTCTCGATCAAGATGCACTAAACACCGATGTGTGCGATCGCGACTGACGTCGCTCCTACAAGTGGATCGGCTACCCGAACCGCGCCAGCGCATAGGGCGCCAGCGGTATCTCCGTCGCCTCGCCGGCCATCATCTGATCCAGCAGCTTGCCCGTGACCGGTCCTTGGGTCAGGCCGAGGTGGCCGTGGCCGGTGGCGACGAAGACGTCTTCCCCCGGCACGCGGTCGATGATCGGCAACGAATCGGGCGTGCAGGGGCGATTGCCGGCCCACTCGGACACCGGTTCGCCCGCGATACCGGGAAACAGCGTGCGCGCCTCGGGGTCGAGCCGGCGGATCAGCGCGTAGTGCGGATCGCGACCCAGCGCGGTCAGCTCCTTGATGC
>NZ_JBGFFG010000393.1:0-3118 GCF_056175765.1 Pseudoxanthomonas sp. LjRoot204_2
TCCATGCCGATATCCGGCTGGCCGAGGCGGGGGCGACGCATGCCTCGCTGGAGCGGATCCTGGCCCAGTTCGAAAACTTCTGCGTGGTCACCGAGAGCGTGCGCCACGGCATCGAGGTCTCCGTCAGCATCACCGACGCCGATGGCGTGCAGCTGCACGGTGCGACTCGAACGGACCAGGGCACGCCCTGAGCTGCGAGCCCGCTCTCGGGGGAACGAGGTACGTCATGATGAGGCGCTGCCGGCGCCCTTTCGCGACTTGCGTCGCTCCCACGGCGGAAGGGGAGGCCCCGACCGGATCGCCGCCTGCGGCCCGGCGTGGCATGATCCTGACCTCCGCCGTCCGTATCCGAAGCCGTCCGTGATCGCGCCCATCAAGGGGAAGGCCACCTCGCTGGACATCGCCCACCTCGCGGGYGTGTCCCAGCCCACCGTGTCGCGCGCCCTGCGGGGCAGTCCGATGGTCAACGAGGAAACACGCAAGCGCATCCTCGCCATCGCCGAACAGCTCAACTACAAGGTGGACAAGAACGCGTCCAACCTGCGCCGGCAGCATTCCGGAACGCTGGCGCTGCTTTTCTTCGAAGATCCCACGCCCGACGAATCGGCGATCAACCCGTTCTTCCTGTCCATGCTGGGCAGCATTACCCGTGCATGCGCACTGCGCGGCTACGACCTGTTGATCTCGTTCCAGCAATTGTCGACCGACTGGCAGGCCGACTACGAGGACAGCAAGAAGGCCGACGGCATCATCCTTCTGGGTTATGGAGACTATCTGGAAGCCCGCAGCCGGCTGGAGCGGCTGGTGGAGCAGGGCACGCATTTCGTCCGCTGGGGCGCCGTGCAGCCTGGTACGCCCGGGGTGTCGATCGGCTGCGACAACACCCAGGGCGGCCATGACATCACGGCGCACCTGATCGTGCAGGGGCGTCGCCGCATCGCGTTCCTCGGACATGCGTCCAACCACTATCCGGAATTCTTCGAGCGCTACCTCGGCCATCGCCGGGCGCTCGAAGCCGCCGGCCTGGTGGCCGACCCTGCACTGCAGGTCGATGCGATCACGACCGAGCAATCCGGCTACGAGGCGGCCAGCACGTTGCTGGCGAGTGGTGCGACGTTCGACGCCGTCTTCGGCGCCAGCGACCTGATCGCCGTCGGCGCGATGAAGGCGCTGCTCGAACACGGCCGTCGCGTGCCCGACGATGTCGCGGTGGCCGGCTTCGACGACATCCCGCTGGCCAGTTTCATGAATCCCGGCCTGTCCACCGTGCAGCAGGACACCAAGCTGGCGGGCGCCCTGCTGGTCGAGACATTGCTGGCGCTGATCAATGGTGAACCGGCGGAAAGCCAGACCATTCCGGTGAAGCTGGCGTTGCGCGGATCGACCGCTGCCAAGTGAGTCTGCGGTTGTAGGAGCGACGTGAGTCGCGACCGCGCGCCATCAGCTCTGCTGGCGTTCCCCGACTCCGAGAACGTGTCCTCTCCAGCGCGCCCACGCGCGTACAGGTCGTTTCTGGTTAACGGTCGCGACTTGCGTCGCTCCCACAGAAGGCATTGGTCAATCCGCCTTCGGCGACTTGCGTGCCATCAGCTCGGCGAGACGTGCACGGGTATCGGCCCGCGCAATCGCATCATCCAGCAGGAACACGCGCACACCGTGGGCCGGCACGTCCGCCTGCAGGCGGTTGCGCACGCGCTGGGTCTTGCCGGTGAAGGCGTCGCGCCACTGGCCTGGCTCGAGATACTCGGACACGGACATCTTTGCCGGCGTATCCGCCTTGTTCAGCAGCACCAGCGCGGTCTGGGTGGTTCCTTCGTGCTGGAGCACGCGGTAGAAGATCGCCTGGTCTCCCTTCAGGCGTACGTTGAGCTGCAAGCCGCGCTGCAGGGCCGGTGTTTCGCGGCGCAGCTGCGCGATGCGCTTCAACGGGGCGAAGATCGGGCTCTGCGGTGCCGCGTCGATGCGTTCCTGGCCGAAGTAGTTGCGGTTGCCGGCGTGCTCGGCGTTGCCACGCTCGAAGCCCACTTCCGAGCCGTAGTAGATCACCGGGATGCCGCGCGCCGTGAACAACCAGTTGTGCGCGTCGATGAAGCCGGTGTCCGCGGCCTTCATGCGCGCCATGTCGTGGTTGTCGTAGAACGTCATGAGATCGTACGGATTGGCGTACGGACCGTCTTCCAGGTACAGCGCCTTGCCGAGTTCCTCGTAGCTGGTGCCCGGCTTCTCGAACACCTCGGTCAATTTGGCCTTCAACGGGAAGTCCAGCACGCTGTAGCTGCCATTGCGGGCCCAGGTATGGCCGGCGATGCTGGCGGCGTCGTAGTTGAAGTTCTCGCCGAACATGAAGAAGCCCGGCTTCTTCGCGCGGATGCGGTCGGCGAATTCCTTCCAGAACGCGTGCGGCATCCATGCGATGGTGTCCACGCGGAACGCGGCCGCGCCCTGGTCGATCCACTGCTCGTACGCGCCGACCAGGTACTCCATCATCGCCGGGTTGTTCTCGTTGAAGTCGGACAACTGCGCCAAGCCGCCGCCGGTGTTGTAGAAGGCGTGCATCGGCTTGCGACGCGGATCCAGCTTGTCCGGGTCCAGATTCTGGTGATCGGCGACCAGCTTGCCGTCCTTGTCCCAGACCTTGCCGTACTGCGGCTGCATCTCCGGCATGGAATAGGCGGGCGAGCCATGGTTGCCGACGATGTCCAGCACCACGTCCAGCTGCTGCTGCTTCATCGCCGCGGTGAAGCCGGCGAAATCCAGCCCTTCGCTGGGCAGGTGTTCATCCAGCTTGTAGAAGTTGATGCCCCAGTAGCCGTGGTACCCGGTCTTGCCGCGGTCGGTGAACATGCCTTCCCACTTCACTTCGTCGCCGCCGGTGAACGCTTCATCGGGATTGTCGACGATGGGGGTGACCCATACCGAGGTGAAGCCGAGGTCGCGGATGTAGCCGGCGTTGTCCAGCACACCCTTGAAGTCGCCGCCGAGGTAGCCGATGTTGTCGCTACGCCCCGCGGGTGCGCCCGGGGTGGGGCGATCGAAGGTAGGGTGCTTCCCGCCCTGGTCGCGATGGTCGTTCGACGGATCGCCGTTGACGAAGCGGTCGGTCAGCACGAAGTACACC
>NZ_JBGFFG010000394.1:0-3098 GCF_056175765.1 Pseudoxanthomonas sp. LjRoot204_2
GGCCTTGTCCTGGCCCGGATTGCTGAAATGGTAGGTGCCGACGATGACGACACGCGCCGGTGGATCGGCTGCCCAGGCCGCGCTGTGCAGCAGTAGCAACGCAAGCATGAGGAAAGGACGCATGGGATCTCCTCCGTTCAAAGGCTTAGATGAGCGTACGAAGGCAGACCAGCAGCAGCAAAAGCATGCCCGACAGCTGAGCGACGACAAAGGCCAGCACCGGGCCTCGGGCTGCGATCGAGAGTGTTCGCCATTTCCTGACGAGGCCAAACGCGAGGAAGTCGGAGCCGATCATGGACCTGCCGTCGGACAGATCCCTTACGGAGACGTCGTCCTGGAGCTTGTGGAACATCCAGGCGCGCAGCGGGAAGGACGCGACGATCAGGACGATCGCCACCCCCAGGATCGCCTGGCCGATTCCGGTTACGTCGACGCCGCGCATATGAATGTTCCTTGCCAACAGGAAGGTACAGCGCTTGCCGAGGTGGCGGAGAGAGTGGGATTCGAACCCACGGTAGGCTTACACCTACGGCAGTTTTCAAGACTGCTGCCTTAAACCGCTCGGCCATCTCTCCGTTGTCTGGAACTGCCCGCGACACCCGTCGCGGTGCATCGCCGCCCTACCCTGGCGGCGCGCCCCGCCCATTGCAGGCCGGGGCGCATTTTCGCACGAACCCCGCGGCCGTGGCCTACGAGGCTTTCTTCACCTTGCCGGCCTTGGTGTTGTCGATCGCCATGGCGATGGCCTTCTCCTTCGCCTCCGCGCAGGCGCCGCCGCAATCCAGCCGCGACGACTCGATCTGCTGCGGCAGGTGCTCGGCCAGGAAATCGATGAACACCCGCACCGCCGGCAACATGCCCCGGCGCGAAGCGAACACCGCGTGGCAGATGCCCTGCGGCAGGCTCCATTCCGGCAGCACCACCTCCAGCTCGCCCTTGCGCACCGCTTCCGCGCACACCGTCTCCGGCAGCAGGGTGATGCCGTAGCCGTCCTTCGCCATCGACTGCAGCAGCGGGAAGTCGAAGCCGGCCAGGCGCGGATTCAACTCGATGCGGCGTACCTCGCCATCCGGCCCGTGCAGCTCCCAGCGCTGGCGCGCCTCGTCCTCGCTGATGCTCAGCGTGACGTGCTCCGCCAGGTCTTCCGGCACCTTCGGGCGGCCGGCGCGGTTGAGGTACTTCGGGCTGGCGACCAGCAGTTCTTGGATCTGGCCGAAGCTGCGCATCACCAGGCTGCCGTCGTCGTCGAGCTTCGCGCGTACGCGCAGGGCCACGTCGTAGCCCTCGTTGATGATGTCGACACGGCGGTTGTTGACGTGCAGCTGCAGCCGCACCTTCGGGTACTTGTCGAGGAAGGCCGGCAGGATCTTCGGCAACTGCATCTGCGCCACCGCCACCGGCACGCTGACGCGCACCACGCCGCGCGGTTCGGCACTGAGGCGATCGACGACTTCGCGCGCCGCCTGCGCTTCGGCCAGCATGGTCTGTGCATGGCGATGCACGCTGGTACCGACGTCGGTCACCGCGAAACGGCGCGTCGAGCGCTGCAGCAGGCGCACGCCGAGATCGGCTTCCAGCTGGCTGATGCGCCGGCTGAGGCGGGACTTGGGAATGCCAAGCGCCCGCTCGGCGGCGGCGAAGCCACCGTGGTCCACCACCATGGCGAAGTAGTAGAGGTCGTTGAGGTCGTGCTGCATGACTATAATTCCGCCTTTAGAACAATCAGTGACGTTAGACCACGTTTATCCCAATAATGCAACGACCTACAGTGGTTCCCAAGGCGGCACCTGCCGCGTCCTGACCGGAGAACCACCATGAAACTATTGCACATCGACAGCAGCGCCCTGGCCGCGAACTCGGTCAGCCGGCAACTGACCGCCGCCATCGTAGCCCGTTGGCAGGACACCCTGCCCGACCTGGAGGTCACCTATCGCGACCTCGACGCCGACCCGCTGCCCCACCTGACCAATGCGGTACTGGGTGGGGGCGATGCCGCCACCGCACAAGCCGGCGAAGCGACCCTGAAGCAGTTCCTGGACGCCGACGTCATCGTACTGGGCGTGCCGCGCTACAACTTCGGTGTGCCGTCCACGCTGAAGGCCTGGATCGACCGCGTGGCCGTGGCCGGCCGCACCTTCAAATACACCGAGAACGGCCCCATTGGCCTGGCCGGTGGCAAGAAGGTGATCGTGGCCGAGGCCAGTGGTGGCGAGTACGCCGGCACCGCGATCGACTTCGTTGCGCCTTACCTGACGCAGGTGTTCAAGTTCCTGGGCATCACCGACGTGGAGTTCATCCGCGCCGAGCGCGTGGCTTATTCGCCCGAACACAAGGCGCAGGCCATTGAAGCGGCGCTGGCGAGCATTCCGGCGCCGCTGCGCCAGGCAGCCTGAGCCACCACAGGTCGCGGGACGGGGCCGGTATGCTGCCGGCATCCTTCCCGCCGACCTGCCGATGCCCGCCCGGAAAGCCACCCCGGAACAGATCGACGCCGCGCACGCCCTCGCCTTGCTGAAGGCCGCTGCCAGCCCGGTGCACCGCGCGGGGCTGGCCCGCTACGGGATTCCGGATACGCACGCGCTCGGCGTGCCGATGCGCGACATCCAGGCGCTCGGCAAGCGCATCGGCCGCCAGCCCGACCTGATGCAACCGCTTTGGGACAGCGGCATCTACGAGGCGCGCCTGCTGGTTGCCTTCATCGCCGATCCCGCGCAAGTCACTTCCGCCCAGATGGACCGTTGGTGCCGCCAGTTCGACAACTGGGCGGTCTGCGACACGCTGTGCCTGCACCTGTTCGATCGCAGCCCGCACGCGTGGGGGCGGATCGATGCGTGGGCCGGCAAGCGTGGCGAATTCGAGAAACGCGCGGCGTTCGCGCTGCTGGCCGGACTCGCGGTGCACGACCGCCACACCCCCGATGCGCCCTTCCTCGCCGGGCTGACCCACGTGTACGCCGCCGCGGGCGATGCGCGCAACTTCGTCAGCAAGGGCGTGAGCTGGGCGCTACGGGCCATCGGCCACCGCAACGCCGTGCTGCATGCGGAAGCGATCGCGGTGGCGACCCAGTTGGCGGCATCCGACGACGCGGCGCGACGCTG
>NZ_JBGFFG010000395.1:0-3084 GCF_056175765.1 Pseudoxanthomonas sp. LjRoot204_2
GTCCCTGGTCGTGCACCTCGATGCGCACCAGCTCGCCGGCGCGGCGCACGCCAAGCAGCACGCGGCCGCGTGGCGTGTAGCGGATCGCGTTCGACAGGAAGTTCTGCAGGATGCGGCGCAGCAGGGCTTCGTCGCTGCGGACCACGGCGCGCGTGGCGACGCCGTCCAGCGCCAGCCCGCGGCCTTCGGCGACCATGCCGAATTCCCGCAGCAGCGTCTCCAGCAGGGGCGCCAGCGCGAAGTCGCGGACGCGGGTAGGCAGCGCACCGGATTCCAGGCGCGCGATGTCGAGCAGGCTGTTGAGGATCGCGTCCTGCGCGGCAAGCGCATTGTCGACATGGTCGGCGATGCGCCGCGCCTCGTCGTCGTGCAGGCGGCCGCGCAGGGCGGAGACGAACATGCGCGCGGCGTTCAACGGCTGCAGCAGGTCGTGCACCGCCGAGGCGACGAAGCGCGTCTTGTAGCGGTTGGCGTTCTCGGCGGCGCGGGTGGCGTCGGCGAGGGCGCGCGTGCGTTCCTCGACGCGGTGCTCCAGCGCATCCGCCAGCGAGCGCAACTCACGCGCGGCGTTCTTGTAGCTGGTGATGTCGGCGTAGCTGGTGACGAAGCCGCCGTCGGGCAACGGATTGCCGCGGATCTCCAGCACCACGCCATCGTCCTTCTCGCTCTCGCGCATGTGCGGCTTGCCGCTGCGCAGGTGGTCCAGGCGGCGCTGGATCGCCTCTTCGATGGGCCCCGGTCCCAACAGGCCGCGGCGGGCGTTGTGGCGGAACACGTCCTCGATCGGGCGGCCGACGTGGATCAGGTCCGGCGGGAAGCGGAACAGGTCCATGTAGCGCGAGTTCCAGGCCACCAGCCGCAGGTCGGCGTCGATGATGACCACGCCCTGCGGCAGGTGCTCGAGGCTGCGGCTCAGGCCGGCATCGGCGGAGCGTGCCGCCTCGACGATGCCATCCTGCGCGGTGCGCAGTTCCTGCGCGTGCTGCTGCAGCACGACCTCCAGTTCCTGCCGGCTGCGGCGCTGCAGCAGCGCGGTGCGGCGGCGCTGCTGCACGAACAGGGCCAGGAACGCCAGCGCCAGCCAGCCGCCACCGGCGGCAACGGCGGCGGCGCGTCCTGCCGCAGCGATGGCCGAGGCGTCGTGCAGCAGGTGCAGCTGCCAGCCTTCCTCGGGCAGGGCCTTCGATTGCCACAGCACGGCGCCCGTCCATGGCGGGTCGCGCATCTGCACGCGACGCGCGCCGTCCCCGGCCGCCGACAGGTCCTGCCAGCGAAGCGGCGTGAGCCTCTGCCGCGCGTATTGCCGCGTCGCGGCCAGCTCGCGCCGGTCGGCCTCGCTCAGGGGGCGCAGCGTGCGGTAGCGCCAGTCGTCCTGGCTGGCGAGGAAGACCACGCCGTGCGCGTCGCTGACGAGCACCACGTCGGGCGTCTGCAGCCACTCCTGTTCCAGCGCATCCAGGTCGATCTTGATGACGACCAGGCCGATGGTTCCGCCGTCGCCGTCCACGATCGCCTGCGACAGGAAATAGCCGGGCTCGCCCGTGGTCAGGCCGATGCCGTAGAACTGGCCCTGGCCGTCGCGCAGCGCCTGCTTCACGTAGGGACGGAAGCTGTAGTCCTCGCCGACATTGCTGGTCGGTTCGCGCCAGTTGCTCGCCGCCAGCGCGATGCCGCGGCGGTCGATCAGCGTGAGCGTCGATGAGCGGGTAACGCTGTTGGCGTCTTCCAGGCGCTGGTTGAGCGCATTGCGGCGCGCGTCGTCCACCGGCGACACCAGCGCGTCGCGCAGGTCGGGGTCCTGGGCCAGCATCTGCGGCAGCGTGCGGTAGCGGTCGATGCGTTGCTGCAACGCTTGCGCGTGCAGGTCGAGCTGGCGTTCCAGCTGCGCCGTCTCGGCCCGCTGCGCGCGCACGCCGGCCCCGTGGTAAGCCAGCGCCATGACCAGGGCGGCACCGCCCAGGATCGCCAGCACGACGAGCAGGATCCGGTGGAGGCGGCGGGTACGCAGCATGGCCGCAGTCTACGGGCGTGGCGCCGGCTGCGGACAGGCGCGGGAGCGGGCTAGTACCAATAGGTTATCGGTGCGGCGGCGGGGCAGGGGTACAACATGCCGGCCCCGGTTCCGTGGGCGACGCCATCCGTCCCGGAGTTCTCCCATGCATCTGGCCGATACCCCGTTCGCAACGCCGCCGAAGCAGCCGCTGTACAAGCAGCTGTACTTCCAGGTGATCGTGGCCATCGTGCTGGGCGCGACGCTGGGGCACTTCGAGCCCGCGCTGGCCGAATCGATGAAACCCCTGGGCGATGCCTTCATCAAGCTGGTGAAGATGATCATCGCGCCGGTGATCTTCCTGACCATCGTCACCGGCATCGCCGGCATGACCCACCTGCGCACGGTGGGCCGGGTGTTTGCCAAGGCGATGGCGTACTTCCTGTTCTTCTCCACGCTGGCGCTGGTGATCGGCATGATCGTCGCGCACGTGGTGCAGCCGGGCGCCGGCATGAACATCAACCCGGCCGACCTGGACCAGTCGGCGGTCAACGACTACGTGCAGAAATCGCACGAGCTTTCGCTGGTCGGCTTCCTGATGGACATCATCCCGAAGACGCTGGTCAGCCCGCTGGTGGGCGACAACATCCTGCAGGTGCTGTTCGTGGCGGTGCTGTTCGGCCTGTCGCTGGCGCTGGTCGGCGAGAAGGGCCGCCCGGTACTGAACCTGCTGGAGGCGCTGACCGCCCCGGTATTCCGCCTGGTGCACATCCTGATGCGCGCCGCGCCGATCGGTGCGTTCGGCGCCATCGCCTTCACCATCGGCAAGTACGGCGTCGGCATGCTGGTCAACCTCGCGTGRCTGGTCGGGTCGTTCTATCTCACCTCGCTGCTGTTCGTGATCGTGATCCTCGGGCTGGTGTCATGGTGGTGCGGCTTCTCGATCTTCCGCCTGATCCGCTACCTCAAGGCCGAACTGCTGCTGGTGCTCGGCACTTCGTCGTCCGAGTCCGCACTGCCGTCGCTGATGGAGAAGATGGAGCGCGCCGGTGCGTCGAAGTCCGTCGTCGGCCTGGTCGTGCCCACCGGATACT
>NZ_JBGFFG010000396.1:0-3059 GCF_056175765.1 Pseudoxanthomonas sp. LjRoot204_2
CGGTGTACGTGCCCGGCGTCACCGCGCGGACCAGGTAGAAGAGCTTGGCGGTATCGCGGCGCTCCAGCTTCAGCGCCGCCACGTAGCGGTCATCCCGGAACTCCTCGTGCTTGACGTCGGCGGCGCTGCCGCGATCGCTGATCGCGATGCCGTCCACGACCACCTCGGCCCATTGCTTGGCGTCGCCCAGGTTGAAGTTTTCGATCTCCWGGCCTGCCGGCAACAGGTCGGTGAACAGTGCATCCGGCATGGCGACGTTGGCGGTGATGCCGACGCGCACGATCAGCGCTTCGCCTTCCTTCAGTGACCCGCCCTTCCACTCCTGCCCGTCCGTCGTGTAATAACGGCGCTCGATGCCGATCTGGCGATCATCGGGTGCCGGCGCATTGCGCGGAATGCCTGCCACGTCCAGCGAGGCGTACAGCGGCGGCGAGCCTTCCGGGGCGAAACGCACGCCACGTGCCAGCGTCGCGTAGTCGACGCTGCGGCCGAACAGCCGTACAGGCGCGATCGCCTCGGCGTCCCCGCCGATGCTCCACTGGCCGGAGACCAGCTTCTTCTGGTCCACCATCAGCGCCTTGCCCAACCTTGCCAGCGCCACCTGCTCTTGCGTGCTCAGCCACATCCAGCCACTGTTGCGGCGCGCATCCAGTTCACGGCCCAGCGAGATCGCCCGGCGGTCGTACTCCGGCTTGGCGAGCTTGCGCTCATGCACCAGCGCGATCATCAACGCATCGTCGCGCAGCTTCGTGCCGTAGTCGCCCAAGTACTCCGGCCGGTCGCCGGTCTTGGCGAAGCCTTCGGCGATCGCCTTCGCGCCACGCGCCTTGTCGCCCTGCAACGTCAACGCGATGCCCAGGTGCACCAGCGGCAGGCCGGTGAGCGTCTTGCCGCGCTCGTTGTCGTACAGCGCGCGCAGCGTGCCCAGCGGTGCGCGGTTGACGCGTGCGAGCACATAGCCGGCATAGGCCTGGTTGGCGAACTTGAGATGGTCGCGCCGGTCGTAACCGTAGAACTGCGCGCCACCGGCCAGCAGGTCTTCGCTGAGGCGGGTGAGCGCCTTCTGCAGCACGGTGTCCGGCACGGCGAATCCACCCTCGCGCGCGTCCAGCAGGAACTCGGCGATGTACGGCGTCAGGCCCGGATTGACATAGTCGTCGTCGCCCCACATGGAGAAATGGCCGTTCGCCACCTGCATCGATGCCAGCCGACCGAACGCGCCCTCCATGCGCTCGCGGCGCTTCTTCGCCTCCAGTCCACCGATGCCCAGCAGCTTGGCGGTGGCGTCGTCCAGTTCCAGCGCCGCATAGCCCTTGCTGGTGGTCTGCTCCGCGCAACCGTACGGATACTCCAACGCGCCCTTCAACGCACTGGCGAACGGAATCGGTGGCAGCGCGGAGACGGTCATGCGCGCGGTCACCGAGCCGGGCATCAGCCCGTCGGCGAAGCCCGCGCCCATGTCCACCGGCACCAGGCTGTCCAGCACCTGCGTGCGCGAACGCAGCACCGCCGGCCAGCCCGCCCGCACCGGCACGTCGTAGCGGCGGTCGACCTTGAAGCCGTTGCCTTCGACGCGCACGCGTACCTGCGCGGTGGTATAGCCCTCGCCCGCCGTGATCGGGAACGTCAGCGTGCGTTTGGCGTCGACGGACAGATCCGCGCTCTTGCTGCCTTCACCAATGTTGAGCGGACCTTCGCCGTTCACCAGCACCTTGAACGCGCCGGCCTTGCCGGTGAAGTTCTGCACGTCCAGCGTCACCGTGCTCCTGTCGCCAGGCGCCAGCACCCGCGGCAGGCTGGCTTCGGCGACGATGGGCGCGCGCACGACCGTCTCGCGGTCGCGGTTGCCGTAGCGCGTGTCCGAATAGACCAGCGCCGACACGCGCAGTGTGCCGTTGAAATCGGGCACCTTCAGCGCCACGCGTGCATTGCCCTTGCCGTCCAGCTTCACCGGCCCGGAGAACAGGTCCACTGTCTGCACGCGCGCGGTCGGCCGCTTGGCCTGGGGCAACGCCGACAGCGCCATGTCGCCGCCGAAGCGCATCTTCGCGCTGCCGCCTTCGAAGCTCTCGATCACGCGTCCGTAGATGTCGTACGCATCCACCCCCAGCCGGCGCTGCGCGAAGAACTGCGCGTTGGCGTCCGGCACGGGGAAGCGGGTGATGTTGAGGATGCCCACGTCCACCGCAGAGACGGTGACATGGGCGGTCTGGCCTGCGAGTTCCGGCACGCTGACGGTGACCGGCAGGTTCTGCTCGGGACGCATCTGCTTGGGCACGGACAGGCCCACCGCCACGCGGCGGTCGCGGCGATCCATCGGCACATGCGCCACGCCGACCGCACGCGCCGGCGTGATCTTGCTGGGCGCCGAGCCGCCACGGAACACCAGCGCGGTGACGTAGACATCGTGGCGTTCCCATTCCTTGGTCACGGGAATCGAGAACGTGCTGCCCGGCTTGGCGTCGATCGCCTGCACGTACAGCATGCGGTCGCTCTCAACCATCAGCAGGCCCTTGCCGGCGTGCGGCGGCGTGACGGTGACCTTCAAGGTGTCGCCGGCCTTGTAGCCGGTCTTGTCCAGCGCCAGCTTGACCTTGTCGGGGCGCGCATCGAGGCCGCGGTTCTGGTCGTCCCAGCTCCAGCCGGCACGGAACGGGTAACGCGTGGTCAGGCCGGTCGCCGGGTCGAACACATCCAGCCGGTACTCGCCCCACTCCACCGGGAAATCGATCTTCGACGCTCCCGTGCCAACGTCCAGCGCGCGCGTGTCCTTGTTCTCGAAGCGACGGGTGAAGTCGTAGTCCCAGCCGCMGTCTTCGTCGTAGTTCCAGTGGTAGTCGCGCAGCTCGCGCACCAGCGTCGCCTTCAGGCCCCTGCCGGGTCGCGGCTTGCCGGCCGGATCCACGCGCACCAGTTCGAAGCCCGCGTTGCCGTTCGCGTCCGCGCCGTCCTTGTCGTCGAACAGCGGGCGGATGCCGACCAGTGCGTCGGCGGGCCACAACACGCGCTTGAGCGTGCGGTTCACCGTGCGTCCGCCGGTCTCGTACACGCTGCCGGAC
>NZ_JBGFFG010000397.1:0-3057 GCF_056175765.1 Pseudoxanthomonas sp. LjRoot204_2
GGACAGTTTCTGCAGGCGGTCGAAACTGTGGCCGCACTGGGTGCATTCGAAGGCGTAGATGGGCATGGCAGCTGATCGGGGGGTGGGACGGACGTACGGGGTGTGGGGATGGCGGTGGCGCGATTCAAGCCTCGTCGTACAGCGCCGACCAGGCCTCTTCGGCCTTCGCCAGTTGCTGCTGTAGCGCTTCGCGATCCCGGCCCAGTCGCGCGGCGAGTTCGGCGTCGGCGTAGCTCTTCGGGTCCGCGAGTTGCGCATCGACATCGGCCAGCTTGCCTTCGAGTTCGGCGACCTTGGCCTCGGCGGCGGCCAACTTCACCGGATTGACCTTGCGCACGGGCGCTGGCGCGGCTTTCGGCGTGGGCGCGGGCTCGCTGCGCAGTGGTTTGCTGCCCTGCGCGGAGGCGCGCGTGCGCAACCAGGCGGCGTACTCGTCGAGGTCGCCGTCGAACGGCTCGACCACGCCATCGGCGACGCGCCAGAAGGTGTCGCACACCAGGCCGATCAGGTGGCGGTCATGCGAGACCATCACGATCGCGCCATCGAAATCGCTGAGCGCTTCGGCCAAGGCTTCGCGCATCTCCAGATCGAGGTGGTTGGTGGGTTCGTCGAGCAGCAGCACGTTCGGCTGCTGCCAGGCGATCAGCGCCAGTGCCAAGCGGGCGCGTTCGCCGCCGGAGAAGCCATCCACCGGCTCGAATGCGCGGTCGCCCGGGAAGTTCCACTTGCCCAGGAAGTCGCGGAACGATTGGTTGCTGCCTTCCGGCGACAGTTCGCGGAAATGGTCCATCGGCGACTGGCCTTCATGCAGCGACTCCACCGTGTGCTGCGCGAAGTAGCCGATGCGCAGGTCCGGGTGCGCCATGCGGTCGCCTGCCATGGTCGACAACTCGCCCACGAGCGTCTTTACCAAGGTGGTCTTGCCGGCACCATTCGGGCCCAGCAGGCCGATGCGCTGACCCGCTTCGAGGCCGAAGCCGACGTCGTGGAGGATGACGGCGTCGCCGCCGTAACCGGCTTCGACATGGTTGAGGCGGATCAGCGAGAACGGCAGCTTGGCCGGCTCGGCGAACTCGATGCGGAATTCGCGCTCCGCGCGCACGGCCTCGGTACCGGCCAGCTTGGCCAGGCGCTTCATGCGGCTTTGCGCCTGCGCGGCCTTCGATGCCTTGGCCTTGAAGCGGTCGATGAAGCTCTGCAGGTGCGCGCGTTCTGCCTGTTCCTTCTCGTGCGCGATCTGCTGCTGGCGCAGCTGTTCGGCGCGCTGGCGCTCGAAGTCGGTGTAGCCGCCGGTGTACAGCTTGGCGCCGCCGCCATGCAGGTGCAGCGTGTGGGTCGCGACGTTGTCGAGGAACTCACGGTCGTGAGAGATCAGCAGCAGCGTGCCGGGATACTTCAGCAGCCACTGCTCCAGCCAGAGCACGGCGTCCATGTCGAGGTGGTTGGTGGGTTCGTCGAGCAGCAGCAGGTCGCTGGGCATCATCAGCGCGCGCGCCAGGTTCAGGCGCACCCGCCATCCGCCGGAGAACGACGACACCGGGCGGTGGTGCGTGTCGGCCGGGAAACCGAGGCCGTGCAGCAGCTTGCCGGCGCGCGCCTCTGCGTCGTAGGCGCCGATCTCGGCCATCTTCTGGTGCGCATTGGCCACCGCTTCCCAATCTTCCCGCGCGGTGGCATCGGCCTCGGCCTGCAGCACGGCGGCGACCTCGGTGTCGCCTCCGAGCACGAAGGTCAGCGCCGGGTCGGGGAGCGAGGGTGTTTCCTGCGCCACGCTGGCGATGCGCACCTTGCCGGGCAGGTCCAGGTCGCCCTTGTCGGCCTCGAGTTCGCCTTGGACGGCGGCGAACAGGCTGGACTTGCCCGCGCCGTTGCGACCCACCACGCCGACGCGGTAGCCCGCGTGCAGGGTGAGGTCGACGTTGGACAGCAGCAGGCGCTCACCACGGCGGAGCGCGAAATTACGAAGGGAAATCAAGAAACAACCTACGGGGATTTGGGGAAGAGCGGCCGCGTAGTTTATCGGTAGCGGGCCGCCTCACAGTTGTTAAGAATCCATTGACATCCATGTCATAGGGCGGTAACAAAGGGGTTGGTGCAACGCACAAAACTGATTTCAGCGGCAACTTTCCTGCCACCATCGACCCTGCTGCGCCGTCCTTCCATCCCGTTGGAGCCACCATGACCCGCAAGCTTTCGCCCCTCGCCTTCGCCGTCGCCCTGGCGCTCGCCGCACCCATCGCCCTCGCGCAGGAAGCCCCTGCATCGTCCGACGCGCAAACGCTCGACACCCTGATCGTCACCGGCACCCGCGTGGCGGATCGCACGGTGGCCGAATCCACTGCACCGATCGACATCATCACGCCCGAGGTGCTGGAGTCCACCGGCACGGTGGAACTGGCCACCGCGCTCTCGCGCGCCGTGCCCTCGCTGAACTTCCCCCGCGCCGCGATCAACGATGGTACCGACGCGATGCGTCCGGCCCAGCTGCGCGGCCTGGCCCCCGACCACACCCTGGTGCTGGTGAACGGCAAGCGCTACCACCCGGGCGCGCTGGTCAACGTCAACGGCAGCCAGGGGCGCAGCTCCTCGCCGGTGGACCTCAACTCGATCCCGATTTCCGCCATCGAACGCGTTGAAGTGCTGCGGGACGGCGCCTCCGCGCAGTACGGCTCCGACGCCATCGCCGGTGTCATCAACATCGTGCTGAAGGGCGCCGACAGCGGCGGCAGCGTCAGCGTGACCGGCGGCGGCTACAGCGCCGGCGACGGCCGCCAGTACCAGGCGCTTGCCGATGCCGGCTTCAAGCTCGGTGAGAGCGGCAAGGTCCACCTGGCCGCACAAGCGGGGCATCAGGACCAGACCGACCGGGCACGTCCCTTCCTGGGGACGGTGACGGCAACCAGCGCGCCGGGCGGCAAGGTCGTGCAGCGCTATGGCGATCCCGAGGTCGACAACGCCTCCTTCCTGTACAACGGCGAAGTGGACGTCACCGACTACCTGACGTTCTATTCCTACGGCCTCCATACCAAGCGCGAAACGCTCTCCAACGGCTTCTTC
>NZ_JBGFFG010000398.1:0-3057 GCF_056175765.1 Pseudoxanthomonas sp. LjRoot204_2
TGCATGTATACGCTGCATGGGCGCTTTTGGGGGTTGTGTTTCTTCATGCGGGTGCTGCGGTGCTTCAATCAATGCGGACACCGGGATTTATAGCTCGACGGATGGGGTTTGGGGGAGCGGGTCGCAAGCAAAGTGGAGCCATGGAGCCGCGCCAATGAGTCGCAGCTGTCGACCCGAAGAGGACTTCAGCCGCTACAGCCCCCGCAGCACACCGAAGGCATGCGCACGATGTCGTCGGGAAGGAGCCGGTAGCCGGCGTGCGAGAATGCGAGCAGCAGCTCCACGGCGAGCGCGCTGGTCGAGCAGCGCAGCTGCCCGGTGACCACGTCGCGATCGACGAGCATGGCGGGGTCGAGGTCCAGCAGGTGGTGCGCCAGGATGGCGAGATCGACCCGTCGCTCGCCCACCCGGATGACGTATTCCATCGCAAGGCTCCTGAAGCGGATGCGCCGCCCTGGGGCGGCGCATCGGGTCGGCTTACTTGGTGACGACCAGCTTGCCCTTCATCAGCGTGGAGTGGCCGGGGAAGCTGCAGAAGAAGCTGTAGTCACCGCCGGCAGTGAGCTTCTTGCCGGGGAAGGTGATCTTGGTCTTCTGCCCGCCGCCGATCAGCGACGTGTGCGCGATCACGCGGGCATCGCTCGCTTGCACATAGGCGCCGGCCGCGCCGGCCTTCATGCCATCGCGCGCGACGCCGGCCAGGTCGGCGGTCTTCGACACGACCACGTTGTGGCCCATCGCGGTGACCGGCAGCTTGCCGCTGTGGGTCAGCTCGATGGTGATGGTGGGGCAGCTGGCGGAGACGGTGGCCTCCTTCAGGTCGAACTTCATCGCGTCATCGCCCTTCAGGCTGACGGTGCAGTTGCCGGCCGCCTGGGCCATGCCGGCGGCGCTGAGTAGGGCGATGGTGGCGAACGTGCGGGAGAGTTTCAWGGTGTGGCTCCTTGGAGGGAAAAGCAGGATCGGGAGGGGTGTGGGTGCCATGTCATCACGGCTCGGCGAGCAGCGCCTTGATCTGGATCAGGAAGGCGGGGTCGGCGGCAGCGCCTGTCACTTCGCTGCGGGCGCGCACCCGGCCCTCGGCGTCGAGCAGCACCAGCACGCTGGTGTGGTTGATGCTGCCGTCGTCGCGGAACCGATAGCGCACGTCCAGCACGCTGGCGATCGCGCGGACATCGTTGTTGTACGGTGTCAGGAACTGCCAGTCCTGCGGAACACGATGGCGCTGCGCGACCTCGCGCATCGCCGCCGGCGTATCGCGCGCCGGATCCAGGCTGAGCATGACGATGCCAAGCTTCTTGCGTTCAGTCGCCGACAGCTGCTTCTGCGCGCTCTTGGCGTTCTCGATGATCAGCGGGCACATCAGGTGRCAGTTCGTGTAGAACATCGACACCAGCCGCGGCTGTCCGCGCAGCGACGCCCACGCCACGGGCGCACCTTCCGCGTCCTGCGTGCCGGCTTGCAGGTGGTAGACCGAATCGCCAGGCAGCGACTGCGCGTGCAGCGGCGCGGCGACCACCAGCAGAATGGAGAGGAACAGGGAAGTGATCTTCATGGCGTGCTCCTTGCACAGCGGAAGCCGAGGTTGCCCAGCGTGGCGTCGGGTGGCAGCGCGGACAGCAGCACGAAGCGCTTCACCACGCCGTAGTCGCCGGGATCGTTGAAGCTCATGGCGGTCGCGCCGCAGTAGCGCAACGCGTCGCCGTCCTGCTGGCCGCGGCGGTCGCCATCGCCCAGCAGCGAGGCGACGTCCTCGCTCCACTCCCAGTGCGCGCCGTGCAGGTCGTGGATGCCGTAAGCATTCGCGGGCGCGTCGGGCACCGCATCGATGGCGTGCGGCGTGCCGTCGTTGACCTGGCGCATCCGCCACGCAGTATCGTGGCGCGCGTCACGACGCGTGGCGTCAGCCGCCGCTGCGTATTCCCATTCGACGAAGCGTGGCAGCCGCGCCTGCTGCGCGCGGCAATAGGCGTCGGCGGCATACCAGTTGACGTGCACGACCGGTGCATCGGGATCCAGCGCCGGACCAGGCGCCCCTGCCGTGGCCCAGTGGCCGAGATAGCCCGGGCTGGCGAACACGGCGGGGATGCGGTCGCGCCGCCATTGCGGCTGGCGGGCGACGAACGTGGCGAATTCGCGGTTGCTGACAGGACGTTCCATCAGCGAGAACGAGGCCACCCGCACCACGCGGGTGGTCTCTTCGAAACGTACCGAAGAACGAAAGTCGCCACCCTCGATCCACCGGTAGCCGCCGCCGGCATCGCCGGCGACGGCGAGTGCCGACGCCAGGGCGAGCAGGAAGAGCGTGGCGGTCGGGGGCAGCGTCCGTTTCATCCGTGCCTCACTTGCTGCCCGCGGGCTTGGCTTCGGGGTACTCGATGTCGTGCTGCTGGCCCGTGTAGATGTCGGGGTTCTTGTCGCCCTCCACCTTCAGGATGCCCAGCGAGCCCTTGTGGAACGTGCGGAAGATGCTGTGGTCCACCAGCACGAAGTTGCCCGGCACGTCCGCCTTGAACTCGACCATCGCCGAGCCGCCCGCCGGAATCAGCGTGGTCTGCACGTTCTCCTGGTACTTGCTGCCGCCCTCGGTCCAGACCTTGTCGAAGATCTCGCCGATCACGTGGAAGCTGGAGACCAGGTTCGGCCCGCCATTGCCGACGAACATGCGGATCGTCTCGCCGGCCTTGGCCTTCAGCGCGTTGTCGCCCTGCAGCGCATCCACCGAGCCGTTGAACACCACGTAGGTCGGGTGCTCGTCGATCGCCTTCTCCAGGCTGAAGGGCTGCAGGCCCGGTTCGCCGTACGCGCCTTCGGTGTAGAAGTCGCCCTGCACCACGTAGAACTCCTTGTCGACCGGCGGCAGGCCTTCTTCCGGCTCCACCAGGATCAGGCCGTACATGCCGTTGGCGATGTGCATGCCCACCGGCGCCATCGCGCAGTGGTAGATGTACAGGCCGGGGTTCATCGCCTTGAACGAGAACTGCGTTTCCTTGCCCGGCAGGGTGAAGGTGGCTTCCGCGCCGCCGCCCTGGCCGGTGACGGCATGCAGGTCGATGT
>NZ_JBGFFG010000399.1:0-3053 GCF_056175765.1 Pseudoxanthomonas sp. LjRoot204_2
ACCGAAGTGCGTTTCCGCGTACTCGACCCGTACAAGCGCCCGGTCAGCGCGACCGCCGATTCGCACGAAATCCGCGACGTGGTGGAGGTGACCATCCGCGAGTCGCGCGACCGGACGGTCACGCTGCTGTTCGATCGCGAGCACAACCTGGAAGAACGCATCCTCAGCGAACAGTTCATGACCTGAGTCGCAATGTCCCGGCGGACATCGCGGTTTCGCCGCATTGCGGCTTGCCGGGTCATGTCACGCATGTTATCCAGCGCCCCGTAGCGGTCCGGTTCGCATCCACCCGGGGAGGGGTCACGATGCAGATGAGGTACGCGGTCGGGGTGTTGCTGTTGCTTGCCATCGGCGAAGGAAACGCCTGCAATCTGTCCACCGGGACGACCGTGTTCGCCACGCACGGCGTCGCGACGGCAGCCGATGAAACGGGTCTGAAAGCGCCGGTCCTTGATCTGGTCAGCCTCACGCGCGGCGTCGATGGGCGGGCATCCTGCGACGCCAGCGGCCTGCTGACGCTGAGTGTCGAGTGGCCGCGCGGGACGGACTACAAGCTGCGTGACCTGGGGTTCGAGTTCCGCGTAGTGGGGGAAGACGCCCTTGCGATCTTTCCCCGCGAGCCGGTCGCCGGCCGGCTGGAAGGCAGGCGCAGCGAGTTCGTGTTCCTGTGGAAGGACGGACCGCCCGTGCAGCAGTCGCGCATCGACCTGATCGTCGAGGTACGTGCGGTCACCGCGGACAACCGGCGCGGCCCGCCGGCGCAACTGCGCATCGCGTCGGCTCCCGGGGGATGATCGGGCGGTCTCGCTTCGCGCGCCGTCGATCGCCGATACTGTGCGCATGCCCGACAACACCCCCCGCCTGCTGACCGTAGCCGTCACGTCGCGCGCTCTGTTCGATCTGGAAGAAAGCCACGCCCTCTACGAACGCGAGGGGGTGAAGGCGTACAGCGATTACCAGCGGCACCATGAGGACGACGTGCTGGCCCCCGGCATCGCGTATCCGGTGGTGCGCAAGCTGCTGGCCCTGAACGCCGGTGCGCCGCCCGACGCGCCACGCGTGGAGGTGATCCTGTTGTCGCGCAATTCCGCGGATACCGGCCTGCGGATCTTCAATTCCATCCAGCACTACGGGCTGGGTATCGTGCGTGCGACGTTCACCGCGGGGGAACCCACCTGGCCGTACGTCAAGCCGTTCGGGACCGACCTGTTCCTGTCGGCGAATCCGGAATCGGTGCGGCGCTCGCTCGAACATGGCATCGCCGCGGCCACCATCCTGCCGGCCGGCGCGCCGCAGCAACGCCATGAGCACCAGCTGCGCATTGCCTTCGATGGCGACGCGGTGATCTTCGGCGACGAGAGCGAACGCATTTCACGCGAGCAGGGCGTGGAGGCCTTCGGCAGGCACGAACAGGCGCGCGCGCGCGAACCGTTGTCCGGTGGACCCTTCCGCAACTTCCTGGCGGCCCTGCACCAGTTGCAGCAGGTGTTCCCCGCCGACGAACGCTCGCCGATCCGTACCGCGCTGGTCACCGCGCGTTCGGCCCCCGCCCACGAGCGGGTGATCCGGACATTGAGGGAGTGGGGCGTGCGCCTGGACGAAGCGCTGTTCCTCGGCGGACGCCACAAAGGGCCGTTCCTGGAAGCCTTCGGTGCCGACATCTTCTTCGATGATTCGCAGCACAACATCGACAGCGCGCGCCTTCACGTGGCAGCCGGTCATGTACCCCACGGTGTCGCCAATCCGTAGCGCTGGCCCGTCCCGCCAAGCATGTCAAAACGGCAGCCGGATATCCGTCAGCCGCCAGCGAAGGCCTTGTCGGGTGAGCACGAACACCACCGGGTCGCCGTCATCGTCGTGGACGGTCGCGGTGAAACGCGACAGCGATTCGTAGTGATGCTCGGCGGCCTTCAGCGGTTCCGCCGGTACCGGCGGCGCATAGGTATCGCCACCGATCGTCTCGCCGATCGCGCGTTCCCACGTCGAGCGGCCCTGCAGGATGGCGGCGACCCCCATGGGCGTGACCAGCGTGTCCACGCCGCGTCCGAGCACCTCGTTGGCGAGGGACAATGCGGCCGCGCCGAACAGGTTGGACGCGACGTCCGGGCCGGCCTTGCGTGCGAGATAGTCCTCCACCTGCGCACGCAGGTTGACCCGCAGCGCGGGGAAATCCACGTGCTTCTGCAATCGGGAGGTGTCCTGTTCCGCGATCGCGGTACGGATGCCGTGCAGGGCGAGGTAAGGTCCGGCGATCACATAGATGGCCACCCCCAGCAGTATGGCCAGCAATGCGCCGCTCAGGAGCCACGTCTTCGTCGCAGAGCGCGTCATCGGCGAATCCTCCCGGTCAGAATTCGAGATCCAGCGCCGCGCACAGGTAGTCGACGAACGGCGCCAGCGTCTTGAGATCGCCGGCCAGCGTCTGCCTCAGGCGCGGGCCCGTCAGGGTGGTGTCGTCCAGCGAGCGCCAGAACACGAAGTTGCGGTGCTTCAGGTCCTCGATGAACTCGAAATCCGTCGGGAAGCCACGCGGCGCGCGGACCAGCTTTTCGCTTTCCTCGAAATCGAAGCGGCGCCGGAACGCCGGATCATGCGCGGCCTTCTTCCAACTGCCCGGATTGTCGAGGATGAACTGGCGGACGCGGCGCTGCGTGTCCGGTTCCGGGTGCCAGAGACCGGCGCCGACGAAGCACTCGCCCGGCTGCAGGTGCAGATAGAAGGACGGTGCGGGCACCTGCTTGTGGCGCTCGTGGTACAGGCGGGCGCCCTGCCACGACTTGTATGGCGACTTGTCGTTGGAAAAACGGGCATCGCGATAGATGCGGAACAGCGAACCGCCTACCGTCTTCGGATCGGAGCGGAAATGCAGGCTGACCGCCGCCAGGTCGGGCTGCAGGTCGGTCAGCAGGCGGAGGAACGGCTGGCGGACATGGGCTTCGTACTGCGCCTTGTGGTCGGCGAACCAGGTCTTGTCGTTGTGGCGCGCCAGCCCGCGCAGGAACTTGAAACTGGCATCGGAGAAGTAGGTGGCCATGGACGGCATTCTAGACAAG
>NZ_JBGFFG010000400.1:0-3047 GCF_056175765.1 Pseudoxanthomonas sp. LjRoot204_2
GAAGCTGTCGGGCGGCATCCGCATCTCGCTCGCCCAGTACCGTGAGCTGGCCGCGTTCGCGCAGTTCGCCTCGGACCTGGACGAAGCCACCCGCAAGCAGCTGGAGCGTGGCCAGCGCGTCACCGAGCTGATGAAGCAGAAGCAGTACGCGCCGATGTCCATCGCCCTGCAGGCGCTGTCCATCTACGCCGTCAACGAGGGTTACCTGGACGACGTGCCGGTCAACAAGATCCTGGCGTTCGAAGATGCGCTGCACGCGCACTTCACCAACACCCAGGGCGCGCTGGTCGATACGGTCAACAGCACCGGCAACTGGAACGACGAGATCGAAGGCGCCTTCAAGAAGGGCATCGCCGAGTTCAAGCAGACCGGTACCTGGTAATTGCGTAGGGTGGGCCCCGGCCCACCGTTCGTAGGCAGGCGGATCGCAGGTCCGCCCGACGAAGACGAAACAAGCGAGCGAGACATGGCAGGCGGACGCGAAATCAAAACCAAGATCAAGAGCGTGCAGAACACCCGCAAGGTGACGCGCGCGCTCGAGATGGTCTCGGCCTCCAAGATCCGCAAGGCGCAGGACCGCATGAAGACCTCGCGCCCGTACGCGCGGGCGATGAAGCAGGTGATCGGCCACCTGGCCCAGGCCAATACCGACTACCAGCATCCCTTCATGGTGGAGCGCAAGGACGTCAAGCGCGTCGGCTTCATCATCGTGTCGTCCGACCGCGGCTTGGCCGGCGGCCTTAACAACAACCTGTTCCGCAAGATGCTCGGCGAGATCCGCCAGTGGAACGAGAAGGGCGTCGAGGTCGACGTGGTCACCATCGGCCAGAAGGCCTCGGTGTACTTCCGCCGGGTCAAGGTCAACATGCTGGCCAGCGTGTCCCACCTGGGCGATGCGCCCAAGCTGGACCAGCTGATCGGCGTGATCAAGGTGATGCTGGACGCCTACACCGAAGGCTCGCTGGACCGCGTGTTCGTCGTCTACAACGACTTCGTCAACACGATGACCCAGCGCGCGGCGTTCGACCAGCTGCTGCCGCTGCCCGCCGCGGAAACGCAGGTCGCGCACCACGACTGGGACTACATCTACGAACCCGATGCCGAGACCGTGCTCGACCACGTGATCACGCGCTACATCGAGTCGCTGGTGTACCAGGCCGTGCTGGAGAACATCGCGTCCGAGCATGCGGCGCGCATGGTGGCCATGAAGGCCGCCAGCGACAACGCCAACAAGCTCATCGGCACCCTGCAGCTGGTCTACAACAAGGCTCGCCAGGCGGCGATCACCCAGGAAATCTCCGAAATCGTCGGCGGCGCGGCGGCAGTCTGACGCGCGTAGTCACAAGAATTCATCTAGAGGAATGCAGCAATGAGTCAGGGCAAGATCGTTCAGATCATCGGCGCGGTGGTTGACGTCGAATTCGCGCGCAACGAAGTGCCGAAGGTGTACGACGCGCTGAAGGTGGAGAACACCGCCATCACGCTCGAAGTSCAGCAGCAGCTCGGCGACGGCGTSGTGCGCACCATCGCCCTCGGTTCCACCGACGGCCTGAAGCGCAACCTGGTCGCCGTGAACACCGACAAGGCCATCTCGGTGCCGGTCGGCGCGGGCACGCTGGGCCGCATCATGGACGTGCTGGGCAACCCGATCGACGAAGCCGGCCCGGTGCAGGCGTCGGATCATTGGGAAATCCACCGTTCGGCCCCGTCGTACGAGGACCAGTCCTCGGCCACCGACCTGCTGGAAACCGGCATCAAGGTCATCGACCTGATGTGCCCGTTCGCCAAGGGCGGCAAGGTCGGCCTGTTCGGCGGCGCCGGCGTCGGCAAGACCGTCAACATGATGGAACTGATCAACAACATCGCCAAGGCGCACTCGGGTCTGTCCGTGTTCGCCGGCGTGGGCGAGCGTACCCGCGAGGGCAACGACTTCTACCACGAGATGAAGGACTCCAACGTCCTCGACAAGGTGGCGATGGTGTACGGCCAGATGAACGAGCCGCCGGGCAACCGCCTGCGCGTCGCGCTGACGGGCCTGACCATGGCCGAGTACTTCCGCGACGAGAAGGACGCGTCCGGCAAGGGCAAGGACGTGCTGCTSTTCRTCGACAACATCTWCCGCTWCACGCWGGCCGGTWCCGARGTSTCSRCRCTGCTSGGCCGCATGCCSTCSGCCGTGGGTTACCAGCCGACGCTGGCCGAGGAAATGGGCGTCCTGCAGGAGCGCATCACCTCGACCAAGACCGGTTCGATCACCTCGATCCAGGCCGTGTACGTGCCCGCGGACGACCTGACCGACCCGTCGCCGGCCACCACGTTCGCCCACTTGGACGCGACCGTCGTGCTGAGCCGCAACATCGCTTCGCTGGGTATCTACCCGGCCGTGGACCCGCTCGACTCGACCWSSCGCCAGCTSGACCCGAACGTCATCGGCCACGAGCACTACGACACCGCGCGCCGCGTGCAGTCGACGCTGCAGAAGTACAAGGAACTGAAGGACATCATCGCCATCCTCGGCATGGACGAACTGTCCGAAGAAGACAAGCAGGCCGTGTCGCGCGCCCGCAAGATCGAGCGCTTCTTCAGCCAGCCGTTCCACGTGGCCGAAGTGTTCACCGGCTCGCCGGGCAAGTACGTTTCGCTCAAGGACACGATCCGCGGGTTCAAGGCGATCGTCGACGGCGAGTACGACCACCTGCCGGAGCAGGCGTTCTACATGGTCGGCGGCATCGAAGAAGCGGTCGAGAAGGCCAAGAAGCTCGCCGAGAAGGCGTAAGCACGCAGGGTGGGCCCAGGCCCACCTTCGTGGCAACCGGCGGCGGCCCCAGGCCCGCCCTACACGGCAAAGAGAGTTCCATGAGCACCATCCGTTGCGACATCGTCAGCGCCGAGCAGGAAATCTTCCACGGTGAAGCCACCCTGGTCGTCGCCACCGGCGAGCTGGGCGAGCTCGGCATCGCGCCGAAGCACGCGCCGCTGATCACCCGCCTGAAGCCGGGCAAGGTGGTGGTGACGCTGGCCAGCGGCGAGCAGCTGGACTTCGCCAT
>NZ_JBGFFG010000401.1:0-3036 GCF_056175765.1 Pseudoxanthomonas sp. LjRoot204_2
ACATGTTCCAGATCTGCCAGAAGGACAGGCGGGGCTTGGCGGTCATTCGGATCCCTGGGTGGCGTGTTTCAGTGGAAGTGCGCGCGCGATGGCGAACGTCGCGGCATCTTGCCGACATGCGCGTCCGATTCCATGCTGCACCGCAAACAACACGCAGGCGCGAGTTGCCGCCCATCCTTGCGATGCTATCGCCCGCGAGATGCCTGCAAACCGTTGGCAGGCATGGGTTTTGCGACCTGGAAAGTGTGGTCGGGGTGCGATGACGCGAATGCCGTGTCGTCGCGGGTCGTGTCGATCTGCATACGTATTCATGCGCGGCGACCGCGACCCGCGTGCACGCAGTCCGGCACGGCGTGGAATAGTGGCGCCCGCCGAGCGCACCGGAGGGGTGCGTTACGCATTGCGACGGGTGCATCGATGACGAAGAACAACTGGTGGCGTGGCGCGGTGATCTACCAGATCTACCCGCGCAGCTTCCTGGACACCAACGGGGATGGCGTCGGTGACCTGCCGGGCATCGTCGAGAAGCTCGACTACATCGCCGGGCTGGGCGTGGACGCCATCTGGATCTCGCCATTCTTCAAGTCGCCGATGGCCGACTTCGGCTACGACATCKCCGACTACCGCGATGTCGACCCGCTATTTGGGACGCTGGAGGACTTCGATCGCCTGCTGGCCAAGGCGCACGCGCTGGGCGTCAAGGTGATGATCGACCAGGTGCTGAGCCACTGTTCGGTCGAACACCCGTGGTTCAAGGAGAGCCGGGAGAGCCGCGACAAYCCCAAGGCCGACTGGTACGTRTGGGCCGATCCCAAGGAAGACGGCACGCCCCCCAACAACTGGATGTCGCTGTTCGGCGGCGTTGCATGGCGCTGGGAACCGCGTCGCGAGCAGTATTACCTGCACAACTTCCTCGCCAGCCAGCCGGACCTGAACTTCCACAACCCGGCCGTGCAACAGGCCACGCTGGACAACGTGCAGTTCTGGCTGGACCGCGGTGTCGATGGCCTGCGCCTGGATGCGATCAACTTCTGCTTCCACGACGCGCAGCTGCGCGACAATCCTCCCAAGCCGAAAGACCAGCGCGTGGGCCGCGGATTCAGTCCCGACAACCCGTACGCCTACCAGTATCACTACTTCAACAACACGCAGCCCGAGAACATTCCCTTCCTGGAGCGCCTGCGTGGGTTGCTGGACGCATATCCTGACGCGGCGGCGCTCGGCGAGATCTCGTCCGAAGACTCACTGGCCACCACGGCCGAGTACGTCACCGACCAGCGCCTGCACATGGGCTACAGCTTCGAGCTGCTGACCGAGGACGGCAGCGCCGCCTACATCCGCGGCACCGTCGAACGGCTTGAAGCGGCGATGGTGGAAGGCTGGCCGTGCTGGGCCGTGTCCAACCACGATGTGCAGCGCGCGGTGACGCGCTGGGGAGGCGGGGATGCCTCGCCCGCGCTGGCCGCACAACTGGTGGCCCTGGTGTGCTCGCTGCGCGGCTCCGTCTGCCTCTACCAGGGCGAGGAACTGGGCCTGCCGGAAGCGGACGTGCCGTACGAAGCATTGCAGGATCCCTACGGCAAGACCTTCTGGCCCAACTTCAAGGGGCGCGATGGGTGCCGTACGCCCATGCCATGGGATGGGGGAGACCAGGCCGGCTTCAGCCGGGCGTCGCCGTGGCTGCCGATTCCCGACGAACACCGCGCCATCAACGTCGCCCGGCAGGACGCCGATCCCGCGTCGGTGCTCAACCTCGTGCGCCGCTTCCTCGCGTGGCGACGCACGCAGCCCGCACTGAGAAGCGGAAGCATCCGTTTCCTCGACGCGCAGGAACCCGTCCTCGCCTTCGTGCGCGAAGCGGACGGGCAGCGCGTGCTGGCGGTCTTCAACCTGTCGGCGCAACCGGTCACGTGGTCGCTGCCGGAAGGCATGCCGGTGGACGCGCTGGACGGTCACGGCCTGCCGCGGGTGTCGCTGGAGGGAACACGGTTGTCGTTGCCGCCCCGCGGCGTGTTCTTCGCACGCGCGCGCTGACATTTTCCTTTTTCGAACGTTACGCACCCACCGTGCATGCGCGTGGGCGTGGCGTCGTGGACGGACCTTCCCGACGCCTGCGCGCGCATGCCGGCGATGCCGTGCTTTCGCCTGTTTTTTCGTACGGAACGCGCGTTACGGCGGGTCGCGGAAATATGCATGAATACGTATGCAGGGCGATTTGTGCGACTGCGTGCGCCACTACCATGGCCGCACGTTCCGGGGCCCCGTGTCCCGGCGTGTAAGACCCGGGCGATCGCATGGCGCGACGCACCCGGTTCGTCGCATACAACGTCCTTGGAGAGGGGAACATGCAACTCAAGCGCAACCTGCTGAGCGCGGCGTTGGCGTCTGCCATCGCGCTCACCGCGACCGGTGTGAACGCCCAGACCGCCGCCACGACCGAACAACAGACCCAACAGGCCGATGCCACCGAGCTGGATACGGTGGTCGTGACCGGCATCCGTCGCGGCATCGAGAGCGCGATCTCGGTCAAGCGCGATTCCACGTCCATCGTCGAAGCCATTTCGGCCGAAGACATCGGCAAGCTGCCTGACGTCAGCATCGCCGAATCGCTGGCGCGCCTGCCTGGCCTCGCGGCGCAGCGCGTCGCCGGCCGTGCGCAGGTGATCAGCGTGCGTGGCCTGTCGCCCGACTTCTCCACCACGCTGCTGAACGGTCGCGAGATGGTCAGCACCGGCGACAACCGCAGCGTCGAGTTCGACCAGTACCCGTCCGAGCTCGTCAGCGGCGTCACCGTGTACAAGACGCCCGATGCCGGCCTGGTCGGCCAGGGCCTGTCGGGTACCGTCGACATGCAGACCGTGCGTCCGCTGAGCTTCGATGCACCGGTCGGCGCCGTCGGCATCCGCGGCCAGCGTAACTCGCTGGGCAATGCCGCCGATGCGTCCGGCTACGGCGAGCGCATCAACGCCAGCTACATCACCCAGAACGAAGCGCGCACCTTCGGTTTCTCGATCGGCTACTCGCACGCGACCACGC
>NZ_JBGFFG010000402.1:0-3029 GCF_056175765.1 Pseudoxanthomonas sp. LjRoot204_2
GGACGACACGGTCGACGCCGGCACCGGCGTCGCCGAATGCGACCAGTACCTCGAAAAGGTCTACGCCTGCATCAGCGACAAGGTGCCGGAAGCGCAGCGCGAGATGATGAAGCAGGGCATCGAGCAGTCGAAGGCCGGCTGGTCCGCCGTCACCGACAAGACGGCGCTGGCTGCCCAGTGCAAGACCGCGATGGACCAGGCCAAGACCGCCTACGCGGCGATGGGCTGCTCGTTCTGACGCTGCGGCGGGCCGACCTCCTCGCCGGCCCGTGGCGCCCCGGTTTCCGGGGCGCTTTTTTTACGCCTGTCATGCCGGCATGACAGAATCCCCGGATGCGCACTCTCCTACTGCTGCTCACGATGACGCTTGCCGCGTGCCATTCCCCCACCAAGCCGGCCGAACCCGCCAGCCGGCAGGCGGTGCCACTGCGCGTGGYGACCTACAACACGTCGCTGTTTTCGGACGATGCCGGTGGCGTGATCCGGCAACTGGAGGGCGACAGCGCGCATGCGCGCAAGATCGCCGCCGTCCTGCAGCACGTGCGGCCGGACCTGGTACTGCTGAACGAATTCGACTACGACGATGCGCATCGTGCCGCGGACCTGTTCCAGCAGCGCTATCTCGAGATCGCCCAGCCAGGGGGCGGTGAACCGCTGCGGTATCCGTATCGCTATCTCGCGCCGGTGAATACCGGCGTTCCCAGCGGGCTGGACCTGGACCGCAACGGTGCGGTCGGCACGCAGGGGCGCGAACGCGGCAACGATGCGTGGGGTTACGGCCTGCATCCCGGCCAGTACGGCATGCTGGTGCTGTCGCGTTTCCCGATCGATGCCACGCAGGTGCGCACCTTCCAGTTGCTGCGCTGGAGCACGCTGCCGGGTGCGGCCAGTCCCGTCGACCCTGCCAYGCGCGCGCCGTTCTATTCGGATGCCATCTGGAAGCAACTTCGCCTGTCGTCCAAATCGCACTGGGATGTGCCGGTATCCACCCCGGGTGGCGTGGTGCATTTCCTGGTCTCCCATCCCACGCCGCCGGTGTTCGACGGACCGGAGAACCGGAATGGCATGCGCAACGCCGATGAAATCCGGTTGTGGCGCGAATACCTCACGCAGCACGATGCGCATTGGCTCTGCGACGACCAGGGCCGCTGCGGCGGCCTGGCATCCGATGCGCGTTTCGTCATCGCGGGCGATCTCAACAACGATCCTGCGGACGGCGACGGCCAGCACGACGCGATCATCGAACTGCTCGAACACCCGCGCGTGATGCGCATGGCCACGCCACGCAGCGAAGGCGGCCAACAGACCGCACTCGCCTACGCCGCCAAGGGCCTGCAGCGCCGCGGCGCACCCGCGCACGTGACCGGGGATTTCGGACGCCGCAACGGCGCCTTGCGACTGGACTATGTGCTGCCGTCCACGGGCTTCGGCGTGGTGGGCAGTGGCGTGTTCTGGCCGAAACCGGGCCAGCCCGGCGCTGCCATCGCCGATGGCAGCGACCATCACCTGGTGTGGGTGGACCTTACGCTGTAGGCGCGGATGGCGGCACCACGGTGGCGGCGCGCGGGCCGAAACCGAACAACGATTCGTTCTGTGCGGAGACGATCATCCGGATCATGCTGCCCGGCACCATCAGCTCTACCTGCATCTCATGGCCTTCGGCGTCCCTGCCGACCAGCGTCATCTCGGTGAAGGCGCCGCCGGTATCGATCTCCTTGCAGAACAGATGCGGACCCTCCGCATGGGCGGTGAGATAAGGCTTGATGGCCTCGCCCAGGGCTTCCAGCGCCTGAGGGAAGAAGAAGACGGCGTAGCCGGTGTTTCCGTTCAAGGTGTTTTCCTCAGGCCAGGTCAATGGTGATCGCAGCGGCGGCATCACGCGCGACCGCACGAGCGGTGTCCGTGTCGTCGCCACGCGCGAGCGTCACGCCGACACGGCGATGGCCTTCCACGCGCGGTTTGCCGAACAGGCGCAGGGCGGTGTCGGGCACGGCCAGCGCGTCCTCGACATTGCGGAATACCGGCACGCCGTGGCCGTGCGCCAGCATCGCGCACGATGCGGACGGGCCGCTCTGGCGGATCACCGGGATCGGCAGGCCGAGGATGGCGCGCGCGTGCAGCGCGAATTCGGACAGTTCCTGCGACACCAGCGTCACCAGGCCGGTGTCGTGCGGGCGCGGCGAGACTTCGCTGAACCACACCTCGTCACCTTTCACGAAAAGCTCCACGCCGAACAGACCCCAGCCCCCGAGATCGTCGGTTACCGCCCTGGCGATCCGCTGTGCGCGCTCCAGCGCACGTGGCGACATCGGCTGTGGCTGCCAGCTCTCGCGGTAGTCGCCATCCTTCTGCCAGTGGCCGATCGGTTCGCAGTACGAGGTACCGCCTGCATGGCGCACGGTCAGCAGGGTGATTTCGTACTCGAAGTCGATGAAGYCTTCGACAATGCAGCGGCCCGCGCCCGCGCGTCCGCCGGTTTGCGCGTAGTCCCAAGCAGCGTCGATGTCGGCTTCGCTGCGCAGCGTGCTCTGGCCCTTKCCYGAGGAAGACATCACCGGCTTCACCACGCACGGCAGGCCGATCTCGCGCACGGCCTGGCGGTATTCGTCCTGCGTATCGACGAAGCGGTAGGGCGATGTCGGCAGGCCCAGGGTTTCGGCGGCGAGCCGGCGGATGCCTTCGCGGTCCATCGTCAGCCGTGCCGCGCGTGCCGTCGGAATGACACGGGCGGCGCCCTCGGCTTCCAGCGCCACCAGCGTTTCGGTATGGATCGCCTCGATTTCCGGCACCACCAGGTGCGGCTGCTCCCGTGCGATCAGCGCGCGGATCGCGGCCGGATCGAGCATGTCGAGCACGTGCGCGCGGTGCGCGACCTGCATCGCCGGCGCATCCGCGTAACGGTCGGCCGCGATCACTTCCACGCCCAGCCGCTGCAACTCGAGGGCCACCTCCTTGCCCAGTTCGCCAGAACCCAGCAGCAGGACTCGGATGGCATGGGGAGACAGCGGCGTTCCTAGGGTGGTCATGCG
>NZ_JBGFFG010000403.1:0-3018 GCF_056175765.1 Pseudoxanthomonas sp. LjRoot204_2
CTGCAGAACTATCTCGATGACAACTGCAATGCGTGGGAGCTGCAGGCCGATGGAAGCTACGTCAAGCTGACGCCCGGCGACGACGTGCCGCATTCGGCGCAGGCCACCCTGCTGGAAAAGGTGTGAGGCGACCCCCGCATGCGGCCTGCGATGACGCGCCTGCCGATCGCGTTGCTGCCATGCACGGCGCCATTGGCTAAACTGACCGCATGGCGCCCCTGACTTCCCCCACTTCCCCGCCGCTCCAGGACGGGGACATGCTGGCCGCGATCGACCTGGGCTCCAACAGCTTCCACATGGTGGTCGCGCGTTCGCTGCTGGGGCAGTTGCGCGTCGTGGACCGCCTGCGCGAGACGGTGCGCATGGCCGACGGCCTCGATGGCAAGGGCGGCCTGTCCGCCGCGGCACGGCAACGTGCCCTGGATTGCCTCTCTCGCTTCGGGCAGCGCATCCGCGACATTCCTGCCGCCCGCGTGCGTGCGCTGGCGACCAACACGGTGCGACAGCTGCGGGATCCGCAGGACTTCCTGGCAGCGGCGGAAGCCGCGCTGGGCAAGCCCATCGAAGTCGTCTCCGGGCGCGAAGAAGCGCGACTGATCTACCTCGGCGTGGCGCATTCGCAGCCGCCGAAGTCGAACCAGCGCCGCCTGGTCATCGACATCGGCGGCGGCTCGACGGAATTCATCATCGGCCGCGGCTTCGAGACGCTGGAGCGCGAAAGCCTTCAGGCCGGCTGCATCGCCAGCACGCGCCGCTTCTTCCCCGGGGGCAAGCTGTCGCGCAAGCGCTGGAAGGAAGCGCTCACCGAGATCGGAGCCGAGTTCCAGCAGTTCGCCGGCCTGTACCGCAACCTCGGGTGGCAGGAAGCCATCGGCTCGTCCGGCACGAACAAGGCCATCGGCGAGATCTGTGCGGCGATGAAGCTCACCAAGGGGGCGGTGACCGCCGAGGCGCTGCCGCAGGTGCGCGACCGACTGCTGCAGGCCGACCGCATCGAGGACATCGACCTGCCGGGCCTGTCCAACGACCGCCGGCCCATCATTGCGGGCGGCGTGCTGGTGCTGGAGGCCGCCTTCGAGGCGCTGGGCCTGCAGCGCCTGATGGTGAGCAAGGCGGCCATGCGGGAAGGCATCCTGTTCGACATGCTGGGCCGCGGCAGCGACAACGATCCGCGCGATCTTTCCACTGCCGCGCTGATGCAGCGCTACGGCATCGACGAATTCCAGGCCGCGCGCGTGGAGGCGACGGCGATGCGCCTGTTCGAGCAGGTGGAGGACAGCTGGGGCCTGGACGACGACGACGCACGCATGCTCGGCTGGGCCGCGCGCCTGCACGAGATCGGCCTGGTGATCGCGCACAGCCAGTACCACGTGCATGGCGCGTACCTGCTGGAACATTCCGACATCGAAGGTTTCTCGCGCCAGGAGCAGCAGGTACTTTCGGCGCTGGTCCGCACCCACCGGCGTGGCGTGCCCAAGACCGCCTTCGACGCCCTGCCCGATCGCCTGCTGCTCAGCGCCAAGCGCAAGGCTGCGCTGTTGCGCCTGGCCGTGCTGCTGCACCGCTCGCACGACAACGAGGCGATCCCCCGCCTGGACCTGACCGCGGCGGACGACCGCCTGGACCTGGTGGTGAGCAAGAAATGGATCGACGCACGCCCGCTGCTGCGTTCGGATCTCGTCGGCGAGCCCGAGGACATGCAGGGCCTGGGCGTGGCGTTCAAACCGTTCGTGGCGTAGCGGAAATCCATGCAGGCCAGGGAGGGCCGATTGAGAACCTGTCTGAAGCACCTCGCGATCCTGATGCTCGCGCTCGCGATGCCTGGCATCGCCACCGCGTCGACGGTTCCAGTCGCCGACGACYTCGACGCGGCGATCGAATCGCTGTGTACCCAGCGCGTGGTGATGCTGGGCGAAGACGCCGGCCACGGTGCCGGTGCCACCGTGATGTTGAAGGGCCGCATCGTCGAGGCGCTTGTCGATCGATGCGGATTCGATGCGCTCTACTTCGAGAGTTCGGTCTACGAGTTTCTCGCGCTGGAAGAGCAGCTGGCCCGGGGCACTGCTCAGCCGGCACGGCTTGCCGAGGCCATCGGCCCCCTGTGGTCCGGCACGCGGGAATTCCAGCCGACACTGCGTTGGCTCTGGGATCGCGCCAGCAAAGGCACCCTGCGCCTGCGCGGCCTCGACATTCAGGTAGGCGGCGTATCGCAACCGTTCTCGGAGCATGCGCTTCCCCGGCGCCTTGCCGCGCATGCCGGATCCGCACGCGTCGCTTGCGAAGGCCGGCTGGCGCGCCTGACGCAATGGGATTTCAGTGCCTCCCATCCGTACGACGATGCATTCCGGGATGCCCTCCGCCGTTGCTTGAAGAAGATCGGGCGCGGTGTATCCGGACCCGATGGGCAGGCCGATCGTGCAATGGCGATCAGTCTTGGCCAATTCCTCGACATGTCCAGCGGGGCCTCCTTCAGTACGCGCGATGAGGGCATGGCACGGAATTTCTCGTGGCAGCATGCACGCACACCGGGTGAGCGCGCCATCATCTGGACGTCGACACCGCATGCGGTGAAAGCCCCGCTTCCGGATCGGCCCGATCGGATTTCGCTGGGCATGCACCTGCACCGCCGACTGGGGAGTGGCCTGGCCAGTGTGGGCTTCACCGCACGATCGGGTCGCCACGGCCGCCCCTCCCTGCCACGTGTGGCTATCGCGCTCTCGGCGACCTCGCTCGAGGCACGCGGCGGGATACCGATGTATCTGGACAGCACGCGTCTTCGCAGCATGGGCCCCATCGAATCGTCGGTCGTCGCCTACCGACATCCGCAGCTCGCCGACTGGAGTGCGTTGCTGGATGGCATGTGGATGCTGCCGCTGGAAACCCCGCTGAGCGCCGTCGAGGCTGCCGGCTCGCCATCGTCCGCGGACGACGAGTCCCCCTCACCCGGCAAATTGTGACTTGAGGTTACACTCGACCCCGCCCCGGCTCTGCGGCGCGTCTAACGCCTTCGCCCCGCGC
>NZ_JBGFFG010000404.1:0-3010 GCF_056175765.1 Pseudoxanthomonas sp. LjRoot204_2
GGTCAATGAAGAGTCGGAGTACTTCGGCGCCGACTACATGCAGTATTAACCGGGCGGCGATGACGAGCTCACGGATGATACCTACACCGACGTATATCGCGTTGCTGATGACGCGCGTTGCGTGGAGCTGGTCAAGCGCGCCGGTTATGACGGCATCGTGTTCCATGGCCCGTTCACCTCGGTGGATCTGTTCGATCGCGATCAGGAGACCATTGCGGCTGCGGGGTATGACTTCCTGGACGATTCGGCGCTGGAGTACCGCGTGTTCGACTCCAGCCAGGTCGTGTCGATCTTCGATGCGAGCCTGGACCCGGTGCTGAGCGGCGTGCAGTTCCGCCGCGCCTACCACGGCAGCCCGGCGCGCTTCGAGCGCCCTTCGCTGGACTTCAACAAGTCTGGCGAGGGCGGCAACGCCTTCGGCTATGGGATGTACTTCGCCGAGGCCTCACAAGTGGCGTCGGTTTACCGCGAGAAGCTGGCCTACCAGGCGCAGATCGTGCGCTTCGGCGACCAGATGACCACCGGCGGTGAGCTGGCCGCCGTGGCTGAGCGCGTGCTCGGCGCCGGCGCCGGCGATGAGGCCAACTGGGTGCTGCACATGCAGGCCAGCGGCTATCGCAGCGATGACCTGCAGCGCATTGTGGACGGCATGGRCGAGCCGCGCCGCGGCATGATCGGCGCCATCCTGCAGCGGCTTGAGCGGTTCCATCCGCAAGCCGCTCGCGTCAGTGGCGTTCTGCTGGCGCACAGCGCCGGTACCGCGGCGTTCGATGCGGCCGGCGGCGTTGCCGGCGGCTCGCTGGCCAGCCGTGAGCTGCGCTTCCTGCTGGACCAGGGGCAGAGCCTGGATCAGGCGCGAGAGATGGTGCTGGCCGAGCAGCGCGAGCGTGTGCGGGCGCTGGGCGAGTACCTGCAGGACGATGAAGACCGTCTGTCTCGCGCCAACGTCGCCGGCGACGTGGATGCCATCGATCGGGCGTCAGCCTCGCTGCGTGACACGCGGTGGTTCATCCGCGAGGCCGAAGCGGCATGCCGCCTGTTGTCCGATCCGGGCCTGCTGATGGCCGATACCCGACACCTGGCCAGCGAGGGGTTCATCTACGAAGCCGACATCGACGATGAGGCGCTGCTGCTGGAGTGGGAGCAGCCCGTCAGCGACGAACAGCTGCAGACCGTGCTCGCGGTGCTGGAGCCGGCGCAGGCCGCGCGTCTGGCCGATGCCTGGGCCGATCAGCCCGAGGCATACGGGCGCCGAGGGCGAGATCTCTACCACACGCTGGAGGTCGTGCTGGGCACGCCTGAGGCGGCGTCCCACGCGCTGGGGCGCGCGGGCTACTCCGGCCTGCGCTACCTGGACGGCCACAGCCGCGTGAGCGCTAGCGAGCCCACGCATAACTACGTTCTGTGGGACCTGGCCTCAGTCAAGGCCTTCGCTCCCGTCGCGTTCAAGCGCGGCGCCGCCGGCGCGAAAGATGAAGAGATCTTCCACTCCGCCCTGCTGCGCTCGCTGGAAGGCATCAACGGCGCGCCCAAGCGCGCCGGTGCCGAGCWGTGGCTGCAATGGCTGGACGGCGCGCAGCGCCGCGGCCAGATCAAGGGTACCGAACGCGCCTGGACGGGCGTGGACGCTTGGCTGAAGGGCCGTGAAGGCGACATCAGCCGTGCCGAGCTGGCCGACTTCGTGCGCCAGAGYGTGCCCAAGCTCACCACGCGGGTGTACGGGGACATGCCGACCGCACGCGCTGCGCTGGAAGATGCCGGGTATGAGTTGCGGATTCACCATGAAGACATCCAGATTCTGGATGCCGATGGCGAGGACATCCACGAATCTCGTCTGCCTGCAGAGCTGAAGGAAGCAATGGCGGCGGCACGGCGCGCCGGCGAGCGGCCGGCCTGGTACGCCGGCCATCAGCTGCCCTGGTCCAACGAAGATCCGCAGGATAGCTACCGTGAGCTGTTGATCATGATGGATGCACCCAGTGGCAGCGCTGCGCGGCAGGCGAAGGAAGAGTCCCACGCCACGCACCAGGCGCTGGAAGCTGCCGGTGAGCGGGGTGCGCCGGTGGCCGAGATCAATGCGTAGCATTCCAACTTCTCGGCGGCCGCGCACGTCTACTCTGCCTACCGGGAGACGGAGGGAGAGCAGCGCTTCCAGTCCACGCATTTCAGCAACAAGCGCGGCATCCTGGTGCATGCGCGTTTCAGCGAACGCAAGGATGAGCACGGCTTGCGCACGCTGGTGATCGAAGAGATCCAGTCGGACTGGGCGCAGGCAGGGCGTGAGCGAGGCTTTGCGCCGCCGGAGCTGGCGGCCAGGCGCCTGTCCATGCGTCTGGAGCGCGCCGCGTTGCGCACGGAGCTGGAGCGTACCTCCAGCACCGGCGGCGAAGAGCAGAAGGCGCGCCGCCTGACGGTACAGCAGCGACTCGACGAGCTGGACCGTACGCTGGAGACGCCTTTCGATGCCGTGCCTGATACGCCGCTCAAGCGCTCCGAGGATTGGGCGCTGCTGGCGTACCGCCGTCTGGTGCGCTGGGCCGCGGAAGCGGGCTATCACCAGGTGGCCTGGACCACGGGCGACACGCAGATCGACCGCTACACCACCAAGCTGCGGCAGCAGGTCAATGTGGTGGATTGGTCCAACGCCGGTCACCTGACCAACGTGGGTGCGCTGCGCGATGGAAAGCTGGTGTTCCATTGCAGGCTCGATGCCGAGGGCACGGTCGTGTATTGCGATGAACGCAAGGCCATCGGGATGAGCGCCCGCAAGTTGTTCGGCAAGGCCGTGTTCGAGCAGATCATGTCGCAGCCCAACGGTCGCGTGGAAGGTAAGGGGCTGACCGTGGGCGGGCAGGGTATGCGCGGGTTCTACGACGAGATCCTGCCGGCGGCCGTGAAGCGCTGGGCCAAGCCATTGGGCGGCGAGGTGTCCACCACGCGCATCGAGACGCCGGCGGCCGGTGGCGATGCGTACAGAATGGGTCTGCTGATGCCCGACGAACTGGAAGAC
>NZ_JBGFFG010000405.1:0-2993 GCF_056175765.1 Pseudoxanthomonas sp. LjRoot204_2
TCGTACAGCAGCTTCTCGCGCGACAGCGAGCGCTCGCGCGCGGACAGGACCTTGTCTTCGAACTGTTTCAGTTCCTCGGTGATGTAGCGTTCGGCGCCGGTCAGCGTCTGCCGGCGCGTGTAATGCACAGGCGCCTTGTCGGCCTGGCCCTTGCTGATCTCGATGTAGTACCCGTGCACGCGGTTGTAGCCGACCTTCAGCGTGGCGATGCCGCTGCTCGCGCGTTCGCGTGCTTCCAGGTCCACCAGGAACTGGTCGGCGTGGGTGCTCAGGCGCCGCAGTTCGTCGAGCTCGGCGTCGTAGCCGTCGGCCAGTACGCCGCCATCGGTGAGTTTGAGTGGTGGCTGCGGTGCGACCGCTGCCAGCAGCAGCGTCGCGGTGTCGTCGTGTTCGCCCAGTTCCGCGGCCAGCGCCTGCAGGCGTGGCGAGTCGAGCGGCTGCAGGTGGCCGCGGATGTCGGGCAACAGCGCCAGCCCGTCGCGGAGCGTGGACAGGTCGCGTGGCCGCGCCGATCGCAGCGCGACGCGGGTGAGGATGCGCTCGAGATCGCCAAGCGCACGGAAGCCGCTGCGCAAGTCGCGATCCGTACCGTGCCCGATCAGTGTCGCGATGGCATGGTGGCGCTCACTCAGCACGGCGCGGTCGCGCAGCGGCCGGTGCAGCCAGCGGCGCAGCAGGCGGCCGCCCATCGGGGTGACCGTGGTGTCGAGTACGCCGAGCAGGGTGTGCCTGGTGTCGCCATCGACGCGCGTGTCCAGTTCGAGATGGCGCCGCGTGGCGGCATTCATCGCGATGGCATCGCCGGCCGATTCCAGCGCGATCGCGGTAAGGTGGGGCAGGCGCTGCTTCTGGGTCTCCTCGACGTAGCCGAGCAACGCGCCCGCCGCGCCGGTGGCCAGGGCTTTGTCGTCGATGCCGAAGCCGGTGAGATCATGCAGGCCGAAGAAGCCAAGCAACTGGCGACGACCGCTGTCGGGATCGAACAGCCAGGGCGCGCGACGGCGCAAGCCGGTGCGCTGCTGCAGGAATGCGGGCAGGCCTTCTTCGTCGGGCACCAGCAACTCGGCCGGCTCGAGCCGCGCGAGTTCGGCTTCCAGCGCATCGTCGCTGTCCACTTCGTTGACCATGAAACGGCCGCCGGCCAGGTCCGCCCACGCCAGGCCATAGCCCGAGCGCCCCCGACTGATCGTCATCAGCAGGGTGTCGCGGCGTTCGTTGAGCAGGGCTTCGTCGGTCACCGTGCCCGGCGTGACCACGCGCACCACCTTGCGTTCCACCAGGCCTTTCGCCAGCGCCGGATCGCCGATCTGTTCGCAGATCGCCACCGACTCGCCGAGTGCGACCAGGCGGGCCAGATAGCCTTCGCAGGCGTGCACGGGCACGCCTGCCATCGGGATGGGGGCGCCGCCTGAACTGCCGCGCTGGGTCAGCGTGATGTCGAGCAGTCGCGCGGCCTTGCGCGCGTCGTCGTAGAACAGTTCGTAGAAATCCCCCATGCGGAAGAACACCAGCAGGTCCGGATACTCCGCCTTGGCGGCGAAGAACTGCTTCATGAGCGGGGTGTGCTCCGCCGAACCCGTTGATTTTTTTGATTGTTCTTTTTTATCAGACATTTAGCGCGTAATTCAGTCTAGCGAATGTGGGAGTCAGTGAACGCAAGTGGAAGGGTTTGGAGACCATATTAGTAGCCAAAGGTAGCCAAACCCCTGCATCTGTCGATTCGTGCCAAAATTTGGCTACCCGCGACAGAGTCGCGACCGATGCGTTCAACAAGGAAAGGTGGCCGCCGTGGCATTCCGACTGAAGCTCAACCCAGAACAACTGCGACAGCTTCGCAGCACCCAGCGCCCGAAGCTAGACAAAGCGGGGGCTATCGTCACCGGCGCAAAGGGGTTTGCAGTCCTCGAACCCAATCCCGATGGCAAGCAGTGGAGGTTCCTCGATGCCTCGCCGGGTGCCCCCACGGGGTTCGGCGTCTTCGTAGGGAAGCTCAAGTCCACCTACGAAGTTCAACGCAAGATCGGCGGCAAGGTCATGCGGATCAGCATTGGGGACACCAGCGAACTGACCTTGAAGGATGCCCACGATCTGGCTGGCGTCAAAGTCGCCGGGGCGAAGAAGGAAGGCAAGCACCCCAAGGTCCTGGCGGAGAAAGAACTCTCGATCCAGGCCACCAAGGCGCTGACCGTCAACCAAGCGATCCAGCTCTACCACGACATGTTGGCCCGGCGAACCCGCCCGGCGACCGAGGGCACGCTCAAGACCCTGACCAACTCCACAGCGCGCCTGGCCCGTCCGGAGGTGGGAATCGGTAACACCCCGATCATGGACCTGGACGAGGAAAGGGTGACCAAGGCGTTTGAAGCCACTCGGCTGTCCGCCGCTCTGCATTCCAACCGGTTGTCCCAGCCCGTGAAGGACTTCATGGAGCGGACGGGGCGGGTGGATCYCACCGACGCGGAGCTGGCCAAACTGGGCGTGACCAGCGAACCAATGCGCTCGCGCATCCGCGCCGCTGGCGTGTCCGCGGCCGAGCAGACGTTCGCCACCGCCTTCCGCGCCGTCAATTACGTGGTGGACAAGGAAGCGCGCGCGGCGAAGAAGGCCGAGCGCAAGGCGGTGCTGTTCGGCAACGACTTCGGGGTGTTGTGGGAGGAAGGCAAGATGCGCGACGCCGCAGGCCTCCACGACTATTACGAAAAGGCAAGGGTGCGGAACCCCTTGGGCAGCGAGGACAACACGCTGGGCAACGCCATCGAATACCTCTGGAGTCGACGGCAGGCCCAGCGGGGCCAGAACGAAAGCGGGGTCTATTACCTGCTGACGACCCTCTTCCTGGGTGCCCGTCGAAACGAGACGGCCAAGCTGGCGTGGTTTGACCGATTGAGCGAGAGCGAGCGGGCCACGAAGTCGTGGGTGTGGCTGGACGAAATGGACCCCAAGGCGTGGCGCGCCGGAGTTCCATCGGTCAATCCGGCGACCAAGAAGAAGGG
>NZ_JBGFFG010000406.1:0-2987 GCF_056175765.1 Pseudoxanthomonas sp. LjRoot204_2
CGCCGGCCACGAACACGCCGGGCAGGTCGCTCAGCATCAGGCGCCCGTCCACCGCGTCCAGCCCCACGCCGCCGGCACTGCTGATGGCCTCGGCGATCGGGCGGGGACGCTGCAGGCGGAAGGGGAAACGCTTCAGCGTCGCGGCGATCTTCGCGGGATCGGACAACGCAGCCTTGTCGAGCACTTCGTACAGCAGTGCCGCACGCACGCCACTCACGCCCGCTTCGCGACGCAGGTGCTCGCTCAGGCTGCGCGAACCGCGTGGCTTCGCCAGCCGGCGCACAAGATCGCGTTCCTCACGCCCCGGCAGCAGGTCCAGCACCAGCGTGGCCTCGCCGTCGCGTGCGAGGGCGTCGCGCAGCATCGGCGACAGCGCGTAGACCAGGCTGCCCTCGATGCCGGTGGCGGTGATGACGCATTCGCCCTGGCGCTGCTGCGGCGTGCCGTCGGCGTCATGCCAATGCGCGACGACGGGCTTGAGGGGCGCGCCGGCGAAGCGCGTCGCCAGGTGTTCGCTCCAGTCGATGTCGAAGCCGCAGTTCGATGGCTGCAAGGGCGCGACGTGGATGCCCTTGTCTTTCAGCGGCGCCACCCAGGCACCATCGGACCCCAGCTCCGGCCAGCTGCCGCCGCCCATGGCCAGCAACGCAGCATCGGCGCGCATGGCGACTTCGCCGTCGGGAGCGGCGAAGCGAAGCGCGCCCGCATCGTCCCAGCCCAGCCAGCGATGTTGTACGTGGAACCGCACGCCCTGTTCGCGCAGTCGTCGCACCCAGCCGCGCAGCAGGGGTGCGGCTTTCAGATCGGACGGGAACACGCGACCTGACGTGCCGACGAATGTCTCCACGCCCAATCCGCTCGCCCATGTACGCAAGGCATCTGCATCGAAGTCGCGGAGCCATGCGGCGACCTCACGCGTGCGCGTGCCGTAGCGCGTGACGAACACCTCGAACGGATCCGAGTGGGTCAGGTTCATGCCGCCCTTGCCGGCGATCAGGAACTTCCTTCCCACCGAGCCCTTCGCGTCGTACAGGTCGACCTGCAGCCCCGCGGCGCGCAGCGTTTCGGCGGCCATCAGGCCTGCCGGCCCGCCGCCGATGACGGCGACGGTGTGCGGGAGGGGTGGGGCATCGCTACGGGGTGAAGGCATCCGCATAGTATGCCGTGCCCGGACAGCACTCCCGGCGGATGCACGGCCTGCGGTATCGTCGTGCGCAACACGTGAAGGGGATCTGCCGATGTCGATGTCGCCTGCGGTCGCGCGCCGCGCGCTCTTGCTGCTCTGCCTTGCCGCGCCGGTGGCGCTCGCCGGGGCGCCATCGCCGCCGCCCGAGCTGCAGGATATCGATGCCTACGTCGAATCGGTGCGCAAGGCGTTCGATGTACCGGGCATCGCGGTGGCGGTGGTGAAGGACGGCGAGGTGGTGCTGGCGAAAGGCTGGGGCGAGCGCGAGCTCGGCAAACCGGCCAAGGTCGACGCGCACACGATGTTCGCCATCGCCTCGAACACGAAAGCGTTCACCTCGGCCTCGCTGTCCATGCTGGCCGACGAAGGCAAACTCTCCCTGGAAGACCGCGTGATCGACCACCTGCCATGGTTCCGCATGGCCGATCCTTATGTCACCCGCGAGATGCGCATCCGCGACCTGCTGGTTCACCGCAGCGGGCTGGGACTGGGTGCGGGCGACCTGCTGTACTGGCCCACCACCACCTACAGCAACCGCGAAGTGGCCGAGCGCCTGCGCGATGTGCCGTTGAGCGGCGGGTTCCGCGAACGCTATGCCTACGACAACATCCTCTACGGTGTGGCCCAGCTGGTGGTGGAGCAGGCCAGCGGCCAGTCCTACGCCCAGTTCCTGCGCACGCGTTTCTTCCAGCCGCTGGGCATGCGCGAGACGCGCTACAACAGCGATGCACTGAAGCCGGGCGACAATGTCGCCACCGGCCACGCCATGGCCGACTTCACCACGCTGCAGCCGGCGCCGCGGATGACGTGGCGCAATGTCGCCGGCGCAGGCGGAATCTATGCCAGCGTGAACGACATGGCGAAATGGATGAACGCCCAGCTCGCCGGCGGCACCTATCGGGATGCGCACGGGCGCGAGCATGCGCTGTTCACGCCGGAGCGCCAGAAGGCGATGTGGTCGCTGGTCACGCCGATCCCGATCACGGAACCCAAGGTGGAAGCACTGAAGGCCGCCAGACCGAATTTCTTGGGCTACGGGGAAGGCTGGATGGTCTCCGATTTCCAGGGCCGCAAGCTGGTGTGGCATACCGGCGGCTGGCCGGGCATGGTGTCGCGCGTGACGCTGGTGCCGGAGCGCAAGCTCGGTGTCGTGGTACTGACGAACCAGGAGGTGGGTGCGGCCTTCAATGCCGTGACGCTGAAGGTACTGGACGCCTACCTTGCGGACAGCGGCACCGACTGGCTGGCCGCCTACCAGGCGCAGGTGGCGCAGGCCAAGGGCAACGCCGACGAACACTGGCAGAAACTGCAGGCCGCGCGCGACGCCATGTCGAAGCCCTCGCTGCCGCTTGCGAAGTACGCCGGCACGCTGCGCGACCCGTGGTATGGCGATGTCATCGTGGCCCAGGAAGGCGAGCGCCTGGTGCTGCGCTTCAGCCGCACGCCGGAACTGGTCGGCGACCTGCAGCACTGGCAGCACGACACCTTCGTGGTGCGCTGGCGAGAACGCTGGCTCAACGCCGACGCCTTCCTGACGTATTCGCTGAAACCCGACGGCGGCATCCGCGAGGCGCGGATGGAAGCGATCTCGCCGCTGACCGATTTCAGTTTCGACTTCCACGACCTGCGGCTGGCGCCGGTGGAGTAGCGAACGGCGGGGATGGCAGATGGTGGGAGCGACGTAAGTCGCGATGGATGCATCTCAGCGCGCCGGTCGACAGACGTCGGGCATCCTTTTTGCGGAAGAGGTCCGCCTCCTCACCTGTCGGAAACTCGCGAGTTGCGTCGCTCCCACGAGTGC
>NZ_JBGFFG010000407.1:0-2981 GCF_056175765.1 Pseudoxanthomonas sp. LjRoot204_2
AAGTAGGCACTGGTCGATGCGGTGTTCTGGAACGCCACCGTCCGCCCCTTCAGGTCGGTCAGGCGCTCAAGTCCGCTGTCGCGCCGGACGAAGAACACGCCGTGGTAGCGGYTGACGCCACCCCGCTCGGTGAGCAGCAACGGCCGCGCGCCGGCGCGCTCCTGCAGCCGCATGCCGGTACCCGCCGTCTCGGTGACCCAGTCCACCCGGCCGCGGCGCAGGTAGCTGGTCATCTGCTGCGCGTCGCGCGCCATCAGGATGCGGCCTTCGGTGATGCCGACATCGCGCATGCGCGGGACCACATAGTCCAGCAGCGGCTTCAGCTGTTCGTAGTGCGCCTTCGGATCGTCGCTGATGCGGCCGAGGACCAGGACGCGCTCATCGCCCGCGGCGTTGGCCGGGACGATGGTGGCGGGGAGCAGGGCTGCGCCGATCGCGGCCAGCGCCAGGCTGAACCAGGTTGTACGCAACGATAGGCGCCCGCCAGAACGATGGCGGCAGCCTATCGGAAAACGTGAGCTCAAGACAGTGATCCGGTCCCGCGATCGCCCGCCAGTCGGGCCATGCGCTGCGCGTCGGCCAGGATGCCGCGCAGCAGGCGCACCTCCTGCTCGTTCAGGTCGGCCTTGGCGAACAGGCGGCGCAGCTTGCGCATCGCCGAATCGGGTGTGCGCCCCTTGTGGAAATCGATCGCGTCCAGCGTGTCGCCCAACTGGCCGAAGAACCCCTCCATGTGGGCATGGCTGGCGGGCACATCGTCCGGGTGACGCGGTTCCGCAGGCGTCGGCACCGCGCCTTCCAGCAAGGCGAGCCTGAGCTCGTAGGCCAGGACCTGCACGGCGGCCGCCAGGTTCAACGAGCTGTAGGCGGGATTGGCCGGGATGTGCACGGCGGCATGGCAGAGCTGCAGCTCCTCGTTGCTCAGGCCGGTACGCTCGCGACCGAACACCAGCGCCACTTCGCCGCCTTCGGAGGCCCGGCCGACCGCGAGCGCGGCGGCCTGCCGCGGCGCGTGCTCCTCGAGCTGCACGCGGCGGCTGCGCGCGGTGCACCCCAGGACCAGGTGGCAATCCGCCACGGCCTCGGCCAACGTGGCCACGACGGGGGCATCGCCGAGCAGGTCATCGGCGCCGGCGGCGCGCCGGTAAGCCTCTTCGGCCGGATAGTCCTCGGGGGCCACCAGCACAAGCCGGGCGAGGCCCATCGTCTTCAGTGCGCGCGCGGCGGCGCCGATGTTGCCGGGGTGCTGGGTGCCGACCAGCACGACGCGCAGGCGGGCGGCCGTGGCCGGGGAGACGGAATCGGGAACGGAAACGGGCGTGTTCATGGAGGCAAATGGTAAACTGCGCGGGCCGGCCACTGCGCCGTGCTGCTCTTTTCCACTCGTTTGCCCCACCCCACGCCTGTCCGAGGTTCGTTCGCATGCAGAAGCCCGTCGTCACCGTCATGACCAAGGCCGCCCGCCTGGCAGGCAACGTGCTGTTGCGCAGCATCAACAAGCTGGATGCGCTGAACGTGGTGCAGAAGGAGCGGATGGACTACGCAAGCGAAGTCGATGCCGATGCCGAGAAGGTCATCATCAAGGAGCTGCGCCGGGCCTACCCGGATTACGGCTTCGTCGGCGAGGAAAGCGGCGCCCAGATCAACGGCCGCTACACCTTCGTGATCGACCCGCTCGATGGCACCAGCAACTACCTGCGCGGCTTCCCGCATTACTGCGTGTCCATCGCGCTGGTGGACAACGGCGAACCCACCGATGCGGTGATCTTCGATCCGCTGCGCAACGACCTGTTCACCGCCAGCCGCGGCGCCGGCGCCCAGCTCAACGAGCGCCGCATCCGCGTGGCCGACCGCAAGGACCTGGCCGGCACCGTCATCACCACCGGCTTCCCCCCGCGCGAGCGCGCCCGTGCCGGTGCGCAGCTGGAATGCGTGCGCGAGTTGCTGGTGCACGCCGAGGACATCCGCCGTACCGGCTCGGCCGCGCTCGACCTGGCCTACGTGGCCTGCGGTCGCGTCGATGCCTACTTCGAGGCCGGCRTGAAGGACTGGGACATCGCGGCCGGCGTGCTGCTGGTGCGCGAAGCCGGTGGCAAGGTCTGCGACTTCCGTGGCGCCGCGCTCGGCAAGATCGACGGACGAACCGCCCTGCCCCGCCAGATCGTGGCCGGCAACCTCAAGGTGGCCGAAGCGCTGCAGAAGACGATCGTCTCGTCGGGTTACGCGGCTTCGTTCAACGGCTGATCGCCTGCTTGTACCTGTAGGAGCGACCTGAGTCGCGACCGGAAACCGGAACATGCGGGAAGCGTCGGCCAAGCGTTCGCCTGACCTGATCGACCGTCGCCGGACCATGTGATCCTTTCGATCTGGCCGTGCGGTCGCGACTGACGTCGCTCCTACAGAAGTCGCCCAAAGAAAAGGCCACGCATTGCGTGGCCTTTTTCGTACCTGAACGACGCCGCTTACGGGCGACGCGCCAGCAACGCTTCGTCCTTGGCCTTCGGCATCAGGTCCTGCTTGGTGACCTTCAGGAAGCCGAGGGTCAGCAACGGGCAGGCCACGAAGATCGAGGAGACCGTGCCGATCACGATGCCGATCATCTGCGAGATCGCCATGCCTTCCAGCGAGCCGCCGCCATACAGGTACAGCGCCAGCACCGTCAGGAACGCGACGAACGAGGTGATGATCGTGCGGGACAGGGTCTGGTTGACCGAGCGGTTCAGCACTTCGACCGGCTCCACGCGCAGGCTGCGGAAGTTCTCGCGCACGCGGTCGAACACGACGATGGTGTCGTTGATCGAGAAGCCCATCACCGACAGCAGGCCGGCCAGGATGGTCAGGTCGAACTCGCGGCCGGTCAGCGCGAAGAAGCCGGCGCAGATCAGCACGTCGTGCAGGGTGGTGACGATGGCCGCCACGGCGAACTTCCATTCGAAGCGCGCGGCGATGTAGATCAGGAACCCCACCACCACGAACAGCAG
>NZ_JBGFFG010000408.1:0-2974 GCF_056175765.1 Pseudoxanthomonas sp. LjRoot204_2
CCTTGAGGGTAGTGGACATTACCAACAAGCAGGTGCGCGTGGAGATCGACGGTCCGAAGGACGTGCCCGTCAATCGCGGCGAGGTGGCCGATGCCATCCGCGCACGCACGGAACTGGAGCAGCCGACAGATGCTGAAAACTTCAGCCTGGCGCAATACCTGCGGGAGCAGAGCAAGTGGTCGCAAGACACCTTCGGGCCCGGCCCGATGGTGGAGAGCCTGCTCGATCACATCAGGAAGGAAATCACCGAGGTGAGCGAAGCACCCGGTGACGTCGTCGAGTGGGTGGACATTGCGATGCTCGCCCTCGACGGCGCGTTGCGCTGCGGCGTAACGCCGGCTGAGGTGATCGCCACCCTCGCGGCGAAGTTCGCCGTAGTGAAAGAGCGCCAGTGGCCGGCGGCAGGCAGTACGCCGCCGGGTGAAGCTATCTGCCACATCAAGACCGAATCCGACACGGCCGCGGCAGCGGCATAAACCTGGAGCGCCACACCATCATGCAACTGATCTCGCTGTTCCATCCCCGCACCCAGTCGCTGGGCGAAGTCTTCAGGCGAGCAGACTCGCCGACCTTGAACGCTGTTGTCGACGGAGGCGGCCCGAGCATGGGCATGATTCTCGTCGGAGTGCTGGTCTTCGCCCTGTTCTTGGCGCTGCCTGTCGTCATCGCAACGTTGCGCGGACAGCACCAGTACCTGGTGTCGATCACGCTGGGTAGCCTGCTCGCTACTGTGCTGACCTTCAGCGTGGTCGGCTTGCCGCCCGGCCTACTGCTCTATGCGGCGCTCATCGCGATCGCCTTTTCGCCGCGTCTGGCCCAGAAGGTCTTGAGGTAACACGTGGCGTACTGCAAGTGGAGCGATGCGACCCCGCGCAGCGATCTGATCGCTTTCGAGCGCCCCAACGGTGGCTACACCGCCATGGTGCGCTCCAAGCGCCGTGTCAGGCCGATTCCGGCCGTGGATCTGAGCAGCACACCGGCCAGGTTCGAGAGCCTGCGCCGGCGCAAGGAAGCCGAGGCAGATCCGGCCAATCCCGTTGTGCCGCTGGGCCTGCCGTTAGCGGGTAGGACGCTGCACTTCGACACGTTGGAAGAAATGCACGAACAGATCCTCGCGATGCGCGATGACGGCTACCTCGTGCCGGACGAAGCGGTTGACCAAATCCGTGAAGACATCCTTCTTAGCAACATTGCACTGGAGATCAAGTAGATGGAAAGCAACAGCTACACCACGTCTTCGCGCAGCGCGAGCGCATACAAGGCGCTGAAGTACCGCACGGGGATGACCGACCACCACATCTCGCACCTGCTCCGTGAGCGCAGCAGGAGCGCGCTGACGCGCTACCTGGGATTCGCCGCACTCGCGGGAGTGCTAGCGATCGCCGGCGGCCTGGCGGTGTGGGCCAGCCCACAAGCGGGGGCATTGACCACGGTGGTGTACGTGGCAGGCCTACTGGTGGCCATGATCTGCGGGACGTTGATGATGGCCTGCCTGTTCCAGGCGTTGGGTACGCGCAATAAGAACGCCTACTACCAGGATGGCGAGATGCCGGCTACGCCGGAGGACATCGTGCGTCTGCATCACCTGGCGCAGGCCGATGCGGCGCTCAAGCCGATCGTGGCCAGCTGGATCGGGGCCCAGCAGCTGATCCGCCAGCGGGACGTCGACCTGGTCGACGACTATATCGAGACCCGCGACAGCGATCGGCATCGCGCCGCGATGGCGGCAGTGGTGGATATCGAGGATGCCCGTGAACCGGCAGTCCAGCCGGTGGGCAGCATCGAGCTGCAGGCGGCCTAAGTCATGGCCTCGGTGCATGATGCCAACGCGGAGCGTGCGCCGTACCGGCGCGTGCTCCTGCAGATCTTCGGCTTCGCCAGTGCGGGGGTCATGGTGCCRTGGCTTCTGGAGCAAGCCGCCACCTGGATCTGATGCAGCCTGCCATGCCAAAGAACTTTGATTGAGGTAACACTTTTCCGTACGTTATGGGATCACGTTTCCGGTAGACTGTGCCCAGACGTTGTGGAAGGCCTGAGTTATTCGACGTTTCTCAGGCTGGAGAGCTCCTAGCTGGCGAAGCAAAGGTACGATGTCTGGAAGCCCCGACCTTGGTTGGGGCTTTCTTTATGGGCGTTACGGAAGCGTCATGGTCTCGTAGTACGTGTACCTGATCGCACGCATGCTCTCTACGGCATCAGGATTGGCCGGGTACTTCGAGGTGTAGTGCCTGACGCCATCCTTGATGTAGGAATACACCATTCCCTGAACTTCGCGGCAGTACGTGCGCGCGTTCTGAACGCAGAAGCGGCCTTGCTGCACCGGCTTGTTGTTAATGCTGAGCTGGAGCTTGTAGCCACCCACTGGCCAGGGCGTGGGCTTGGACAGCTCGAAGGTGGTGACCTGCATGCCGGCSTCCACCACCTCGCTGAGCGTGGTGACCAGCTGCTGCTCTTCACCATAGGTGACGGTGGCCGTCAGCACCGCCGGCGCCGCGGTCTGGGTGGTGACCTGTGCGTAGATCCGCCCCTGGTCGCCCACGATGCCTGCAGGCGAAGCTGGGGACGATGCCGAAGGCCAGCGGTAGGCGACATCCAGTACAGCATTGGTGACGGCTGGCGCTTCGCTGATTGGCGATCGCTGCGGCGTCGACGGTGCCTTATGGCGCGTGCGTAGATCCGCGACCGCGGTAGCGGGTACGGCGAAACCGATGGCCTCGCCCTCGGCGGCCTTCGAGGTGGTGATACCGATCAGATTGCCGGCATCATCGAACAGGCCGCCGCCACTACTGCCCGGGCTGATCGCTGCGGTGGTCTGGATGACCTGGCCAGCGGCTTGCCTGCGAAAGCCCGAGATCAGTCCTTCGGACAGACTTACTTCGTACCCTTGGGGAGACCCGATAGCGTAGACGCGATCGCCCACCTGGTACTGGCCCGCATCGGCGATGCGCGCCGGCGTTGCAGGCAGGCCCGGCAC
>NZ_JBGFFG010000409.1:0-2971 GCF_056175765.1 Pseudoxanthomonas sp. LjRoot204_2
GTACAGGACATGGCCCGTGCCTGCGACCGTCACGGTGAACGGCACCGACGCCTACCAGGCGGCCGCGCGGGCCGGCCTGGGCCTGATCCAGGCGCCGTTCGCGGGCCTGGAAGCGAGCTTGGCCGCGGGCGCGCTGGTGCAGGTGATGCCGGAGTTCAGCGCGCGCCCGATGCCGGTTTCGCTGCTCTATGCCAACCGGCGCCAGCTCGCACCGCGCGTGCTGGCCGTGATGGACTGGCTGACCGAGATCGTCGCGCCCTACTTCGTCAAGGGGCGCGGCGCCACTGTCAACGCCCCCAGCGCAGCACCATCGGGTCGAGCCGCTTCGCCGTCTCGATCAGGCCGGCGCGCGCCTCGGGGTGCATCGCCGGCAGCGGATGGCGCGGCATCGCCGGGGTCGATCACCAGCGCGTCGCCCTCGTCGTCGACCAGCGCCCAGATGTAGTTGTCCTCGAAAGCAGGCAGGGCAAGCAGGCGCATCGGGGAAAGGCTCCGGGCGGGACGGACGCCCAGGGGCGGCGTCCTCTACAATCCGAACATGCCTGCGTTCGCGTTTACCCGTCAACCCGATCCCCTGGCGTGGTTCGGGACCGGCCACGGTGGACCGTTGCTGGCGTCGGAACATGCGCGAGTGACCCAGGCGCTCACCAGCCGGACGCCGCAGCCCTGGCTCTGGATAGCTCCAGACGGGAGCGACCCGTCGCCGGTCGCCGCGCCGGCTACCCGCGGGCTCCGCCTGCGGGCCCGTGCGGGCTGCCATCGGCTGGCGGGGCAGGTCCAGTGCGGCCTGCCGCTGCCGCTGCCGACCGAAGCGATGGGGGTGATCGTGCTGCAACACGTGCTGGATGCGGGCGACCCGCAGCCGCTCCTGCAGGAGTGTTCCCGGATCCTCGAGCCGGGCGGTCGCCTCTGGCTCTTCGTGCTGAACCCCTGGAGCCCCTACCGATTGCGCTGGCGCGGCGCCGGCCTGGTGCCGCGCGCGCTGGGCCAGTGGCGCCTGCAACTGGCGGCGGCCGGCCTGGTCGTGTCGGAGCATGTGCTGCACTACGGTCCAGTCTGGAAAGGCCTAGCCGATGCCCCCGGACACGGACCTGCGCCGTTCCGTGCCGCGCGCCTGCTGCAGGCTGAAAAGCGCGTGGCCGGCCTTATTCCCCCTGCGCCCGTAGCACGCGCGTGGCGTGCCGCGCCCGCCGCCTGACCCCTTACCCCGAGAACCCATGAAACACGTCAGCATCCATACCGATGGCTCCTGCCTGGGCAATCCCGGTCCCGGTGGCTGGGCGGCGCTCCTGCGCTACGGCGAGAAGGAGCGAGAGGTCGTGGGGGGCGAGGCCCAGACCACCAACAACCGCATGGAACTGATGGCCGCCATCGCGGCGCTGGAGGTGCTGACGGAGGGTTGCCAGGTCACGCTGCACATCGATTCGCAGTACGTCCGGCAAGGCATCACCGAATGGATGCCGGGCTGGGTGCGGCGCGGGTGGAAGACCGCCGGCGGCGATCCGGTGAAGAACCGCGACCTGTGGGAACGCCTGCATGCCGCCACGGCCCGCCACCGGATCGACTGGAAATGGGTCAAGGGCCACAACGGCGACCCCGACAACGAACGTGTCGATGCGCTGGCCCGCACCGCCGCCGAGCGTTTCCGCCGGGGAGCCGTGGCGTGAGCCCGACGTTGCATCCCGGGCAGGTCGTCGTGGAGACGGCGCGCCTGCGCCTGCATGCGATGTCGGACGCGGACGATGACGACGCGGCGCTCATGCTCGCGTTGCTCAACGACGCCGCCTTCATACGCCACATCGCCGATCGCGGCGTAAGGACCCTGGACCAGGCGCGCGCGTATCTGCGTACCGGCGCACTGCGCAGTTATTCGGAAAACGGCTTCGGCATGTATGCGGTCCGCCGCAAGGACACCGGCGCACTGATCGGCAACTGTGGCTTGGTCCTACGCGACGGGCTGGAAGGCCCCGATCTCGGTTACGCACTGCTGCCCGCGCACGCAGGCCAGGGGTTCGCGCGGGAGGCCGCGAACGCCGTCATCGCCGACGCCGCCCGCCGCCTCGGCCTCGTCCGCCTGCATGCCATCGTCAATCCCGACAACGTGGCCTCGATCGGCCTGTTGCAGAAACTGGGATTCGCATTCGACAGAATGATCGTGCTGCCCCCGATCGAACATCCGGTGGACCTGTTCCACCTGTCCCTCTCCAAGGAAGCCGCCTGATGCGCCAGATCATCCTCGACACCGAAACCACGGGCCTGGAGTGGAAGAAAGGCAACCGCGTCGTCGAGATCGGCTGCGTCGAGCTGCTGGAACGCCGTCCGACCGGACGCACCTACCACCAGTACATCAATCCGCAGCGCGAGTTCGAGCAGGGCGCGGCCGAAGTCACCGGCCTGAGCCTCGAATTCCTGTCCGACAAACCGGTGTTTGCGGCGATCGCCGACGAGTTCCTGGCCTTCATCGACGGGGCCGAGCTTGTGATCCACAACGCAGCCTTCGACGTCGGCTTCCTGGACTACGAACTTTCCCGGCTCGGCGAACAGTACGGGCGCCTGTCCGACCGCGTCACCGTCGAAGACTCGCTGCTGCTGGCGCGCCAACGCTTCCCCGGCCAGCGCAATTCGCTGGATGCGCTCTGCAAGCGGCTCGGCGTGGACAACACGCACCGGCAATTGCACGGCGCCCTGCTCGATGCCCAGCTGCTGTGCGATGTCTACCTCAACCTGACGGCCGGCCAGCGCGAGATCGGCTTCGGCGGCGCGGAAGAGACGGCGTCGGCCGCGACCGCGGCGGTGGTCCAGTTCGACCCCGCGATCGCGGGCGCCCGCCCGCGGGTAGCGGTCTCGGCCGAGGAGCTCGCCGCACACGATGCCCGGCTGGCGACGTTGAGGAAGAAGGCCGGCGGCCGTTGCCTGTGGGATCCTCCGGTGCTGGACGCCACTGCCTGAGTCGCGGCCGCCGCACCCCTTC
>NZ_JBGFFG010000410.1:0-2969 GCF_056175765.1 Pseudoxanthomonas sp. LjRoot204_2
ATCCGGGATGGCGCGGGCCTGGTGGAATCAGCCGACGAGGTCATCGAGGCGCTGGCTCCGCTCGCCGCGGACCTGGCCGACGCGCTCAGGGCACGCCTTGGCGAGACTGAATCCGGGGTGATCGCGGGGACGGGAGAGACGCCGCTGCATCTTGAGGCCGACTACAAGCGCTTGTGGGAAGCACTGGGCCATGACCCAACAGGTATGGATCAGCTTGTCTCACGCACCCGATTGACGGCCGCCGAACTGTCCTCCATGCTGCTGGTCATGGAACTGGATGGCTTAGTAACGGCGGACCACGGCCGATACCAGAGAAAGACCGGTTTCTTCACCTCCACAGCGTCGACGACGCAGGCCGAGGGGCAATGAAAGAGAGCATCCTTGATGTACTGCTGTACCTGTTCGAACACTATTTCACCGAGGACGCGGACCCCGTCCGTGATCGCGACTCTCTCCAGAACGGCCTGATCCAGGCCGGTTTCAGCCCCGCAGAAATCAGCAAGGCCTTCGACTGGCTCGACGCGCTGGCCGACCAGAGGCCGGCCGCTTCGCAGCCGCGCGCCGGCGGCCCCACCCGCGTGTTCCACGGCCCCGAGCTGGAGAAGCTCGATGTCGAGTGCCGCGGCTTCCTGCTGTTCCTGGAACAGCATGGCGTGCTCGACGCGGACCAGCGTGAGCTGGTGCTGGACCGGGCGATGGCGCTGGACCAGGACGAACTGGACCTGGACGATCTCAAATGGGTCGTGCTGATGGTGCTGTTCAACCAACCGGGTTCCGAAGCCGCCTATGCGTGGATGGAAACCCAGATGTTTTCCGACGAGCCCGAGCCGGTACACTGAGGCGTTGATCCGCTTCAGGGGGAAGCATGTCGGGTTGGTATTACGCCGACCGGAACCGTGAACAGCACGGTCCGGTCTCGTCGGAAGAACTGGTCACCCATTACCGTTTCGGACGCATCGCCCTCGACGGCCTGGTGTGGCGGGAAGGCCTGCCGGAGTGGCAGCCCTTGCGCACCTTCGCCGACGAACTCGGCCTGGCACCCGCAACGTCCGAATCGATGGCCAGCACGCCTCCGCCGGTACCGCCGGCCGTGCCGGCCGCCGCGGTGGCGTCGCAGGACCGCCTGCTGCGCACACCGGTCGCCCCCGCCCCGAAGCCGCGCACGTCCGGCGGCAAGATCGCGCTGATCGTCGCCGCCGTGCTGCTGGTCCCTTGCCTGGGGATTGGCGCAATCCTGGCCGCGATCTCCATTCCCGCCTACAACGACTACACGCTGCGCGCCAAGGTGTCGCAGGCGATCGCCGAGAGCGAGCCGCTGAAGCTGCAGGTGGAGTCCATCCGCACCGGCGAGGACCGATGCCCCGGCAACGGCGAAGGCGACATCGGCACGCCGGAGAGCTACGCCGGCACCTACGTGACGCGGGCGATCGTCGGCGAGTTCGATGACGGCACCTGTGGCTTCGAACTGGAATTCGGCAACACCGGCAACGCGCAGATCGATGGCCGCAAGCTGTGGTGGGACGTGGGGACCGACGGCAGCGCGTGGAACTGCTCGTCGGAAATCGACGACAAGTACCTGCCGCTGGACTGCCGCGGTTGATGACCGTCAGCGTGGCGACGGGAGCCACGCGTTTCACCGGGGAATGACGCAATGACGCAGTGGTATTACGCCGATGCCAGCGGGCAACGGCACGGGCCGTTCTCGGCCGCGGAACTGGAAGGCCATGTGCGCCATGCGCGCCTGGACGCGAACACGCTGGTGTGGCGTGAGGGCCTGCAGGACTGGCAGCCGCTGGGCTCGCTCGCCTCCGAGCTCGACCTGCCACTCGATACCCTGGCGTCACCCGCGCCCGACACCGCCTTGCCCGGCGCCGACCTGCCCTACGCCCCACCGGCGGCGGACCTCGCCTCCTTCCCGTCGATGGCGAGCGGCCACCTGGTGCATGCGGGATTGTGGAAGCGCTTCGCCGCCAGCTTCATCGACAGCATCGTCACCACCATCATCAGCTACGCGCTGATGATCCCGCTGATGCTGATCGGCGTCGGAGTGATGGGCGCGGGAGGATCCGACAATCCCTTCGCCACCGGCGCAGGCATCGCCTCGATGCTGGCCATCTACCCGATCCTGTTCCTTGCGCCCTGCGTCTACTTCGGCTGGATGCAGTCCTCGTCGTTGCAGGCCAGCCTGGGCAAGCTCGCGGTCGGCATCAAGGTGGCGCGCACCGACGGCCAGCGGATGAGCTTCTGGCGCGGCTTCCTGCGCTCGCTGGCCTATCTGGTCTTCACCATGGTCACCTGCGGCCTGGGCGTGCTGATCTCCGGCCTGATGGTGGTGCTGACCGAGCGCAAGCAGGCGCTGCACGACATGCTGTGCGACACGCTGGTGGTCGACAAGTGGGCCTTCACCGCATTCCCGGAGCGCCAGCGTGATGAGCTCGGGGTGGTCACCATCGTGATCCTGGTGCTGGCCGGCCTGGCCATCGTTGGCAGCATCGCGATCTACGCCGTGATGGGGGCGATGTTGATGAAGGACCTGTCATGACCGAGTGGTACTACGTCGACCTGCGCCACGAACGCCAGGGCCCGGTGGCGCAGGACGCTCTGGTGGCGCTGTATCGCAAGGGAGCACTCACCCCGGCCTCGCTCGCCTGGCGGGACGGCATGGGCCAGTGGACGCCGCTGGGCGAACTTGCCGACGAACTGGGCCTCGCCGCCACACCCGCCAGTTCGCTTCCACCGCCCGCGGCGCCGGCGGCCGCGGAGCCCGTCGTCGACAGGCCGCTGACCGGCCGCGCGGTCTTCACCGCCAGTGAGCCCACCTACGCCTCGCCTGCCCCGGCCGTACGGCAGTCGCCGGCCGTCACGTCCGGCGACTCGCTGTACGCCGCGCCGCGGGCGGACGTCGAAACCCGCGCCTACGGCACGCGTGTCACCGATGGGCACGTGGTGTATGCCGGGTTCTGGAAGCG
>NZ_JBGFFG010000411.1:0-2962 GCF_056175765.1 Pseudoxanthomonas sp. LjRoot204_2
GTTGCTGTTGAACGCGATCCGGGTGAAGTCGCGGCTCACCGAGGCGTGCGGCTCGGACCAGTAGCCGCCCGCGGACTCGGCGCGGCGCGTATAGCCCAGCGCATACACGCGCGGGTTCGCCTTCAGTTCCACGGCGTAGATCTTGTTGGTGAACCACGGCCAGGAACCATCGCGCGCGCCGGTGGTGGCGTAGGTGCTCCAGACCATCCAGCCCGGCTTGCTGAAGCCCTTGCCGGAGAAGTGCATCGCGGTCGCGGCACCGTTGGCGTAGCTGGGGAAGAGCACGGTGCGCGGGCAGACCGGCGCCGTCGTGGCGCTGGCGGCAACCGCCGGGCAGGCGTCGACGTCGGTGAAGAACACATCGCCGGCCGAGCTCTGGTAGTCCACCGACACGTAGTAGTCCTGGCCGTTCGGGCCCAGCGCCATGTCGGAGTGCTCGCTCTTGGCGTGCAGCTTCTTCTTCTGGGTGAAGTCGGGCGACCACGCCCACGTGCCGGTGTCGTCGGACGAGGTGATGTACCAGCGACCCGAGGCGGACATGCTGGAGTGATCGGGGCGGTTGCTGTCCTGGCGGCTGCCGACCAGACGGTTCTGCTGGAGATCCCACACGATGTAGCCCAGCAGGCCGAAGTTGCTGTTCTCCACCTGGAAGCCCCAGTACCGGCCATCAGCCGACGGCGAGCCTTCCGATTTGGTCCAGATGTGGGCGGCGGTCGACGCCCACGACGGCAGCTTGCCGTTGAAGTCCGCCGCCACCGTGTGCGTGTTGGTGCGCACATCGAGCGACAGCAGCGTGGTGCCGCCGTTAGTGGGCAGGTAGTACAGGATATTGGGATTGGTGGGGTGCCACTGCGGCTCGGCATCGCCGGCCATGTGGTACGCCGAGGACACGTTGGCGTTGGCCACCTTGGGCGACAGCGCGCGGACGTGCGCCAGGGTGTTGGCGTTGTAGAGGTGCCACCAGCCATCGTTCGAGTAGACGATGAAATAGGTGTTGTCGGCGTTGAACGCCTGCCGGCGCGAGTAGTCGTTGCGGGCGAAGGTGCTCGGCGGCTCGACGGCATGGTCCGTGGCACGGACCAGGCAGGTGTTGAAGTTCGGCTCCTTCAACACGGCGCCCTTGGCGGGCTTGCCCAGCGCCGGCATGGCCGGATTGACCTTGCCCTCGGCGAGGGAGAAGCCGGAGGTGTAGAACGAGTTGCAGACACCCAGCGACTGGGCGTGGGCGGCCGAAGCGACCAGGCCCAGCGGGACCAGCACGAGGCCCAGCAGGCTACGGGGGGACAAAATGCGGGATGCAGTCATCTAGAACGGCTCCTGTCGGCCGTTGTGTATCGAAAAACGGGGACCCCCTGTCCGATGGCCAGTCTATACGACGTTATGCGTGGCGCTGCCGATTGGTTCACGGATCGGCGAATCGCTTCTGGCCGGATTCAAACCTGATTCACGTTTTTGCGCTTTATGGGCGCTGGTATACAGCCCGCCCACAGCATCGTGAAGGACACCTTCACGAACGACATGGCCGCAGCCAGCGTGTCGTCTGGGGAGCGAGTAGACGCCATGGCGCGGCGTCCCCGTCAACACTGCAAGACGCCAAACCGGGTCGCACGTCTCACATTTGCCTATACTCGAAGGCAAAGGGAGGAATGTGCATCAGGAGGCCATTCTTGCGGAAAGATGCACCAGGGGCAGGGCATGCGGGTGACCTCCGGTTTCCGTTGACGGATGCGCAGGCGGAGAAGTGGCTGGGGAGCCGCTACAGCGACGAGGCCACCCTGGCGTTCGGGGAAGCCTTCGAGTTGGTGATGGATGGGCCGCTGGATCGCACGCGCTTCGAGAATGCGCTGCGCGAGGTGGTGTCGCGGCACCAGGCGCTGGCGGTCGCGTTTTCGCGCGACGGTACCGAGCAGTTCTACCAGCCGCAGTGCGCGGTGGCGCTGCAGGTCGAAGACCTGTCCGCCGTGGACGACGCGGAAGCCGCCTACGCCGCCGCGTGCCGCCGGTGGCGCGCGACACCGTTCGATCCTGCGGTCGCACCCCTGGTGAGGGGCATCCTGTACGCGTTCGCGCCCGACCACCATCGGTTGTTCATGGCCGCGCATCACCTGGTGATGGATGGGTGGTCCATGCGGGTGGTGCTGAAGGACCTGATGGACCACTACAACGCGACGACGCCCGAGGCGCGTGCACGCATTCCGGCTGCGGATCGCTGGAGCGACTTCGTGCGGCAAGAACGCGCGCGTCGCGACGGGCCCGAAGGCGCGCGCAGCCTGGCGTACTGGCGCGCGCGGTTCGCCACGCTGCCGGAACCCTTGCGGCTGCCCACCGATCGGCCCAGGCCTGCGCGGATCCGTTTCGACGCCGCCAGTTTCACGGTGGAGCTGCCCGTGGCGCGGTGGCAGCAGATCCGGGAGCGCGCACGCGATACCGGCACCACGCGGTTCGCGCTGCTGCTGTCGGCGTACTTCGCATTGCTGCATCGGCTGAGCGGACAGACCGACCTGGTCTGCGGCATTCCTTTCGCCGGTGCGGCACGCGGCGGTGGCGCGCGCGTCGTGGGCGATACCGACAACACCCTGCCGCTGCGGGTGGAGGTGGACCCGGCCGCCCCGCTCGAAGCGCTGGCGCGACAGGTGCAGGCCCGCCTGGCGGAGGCGGCGGATCACCAGGACACTTCGCTCGGACGCATCGTGGATGCGCTCCAACTGCCGCGGCACGCGGGGCGCATGCTGCTGCTGGAATCCATCTTCACCCTGGCCCCGTCGCTCGACAAGCTGCGCATGGAAGACGTGCGCTGCGCGTTGAACGTGCTTCCGCGTTCGGCCGCCGCCTGGGAACTGGGTTTTTACTGGCACCAGACGCCCGGGGCTCTGGTGCTGGAGGTGCAATACCAGACCGCGTTGTACGACGCGACGACGCTGCGCGACTGGGTGGGCCTGTACCTGCGCCTGCTGGTGGTAGT
>NZ_JBGFFG010000412.1:0-2953 GCF_056175765.1 Pseudoxanthomonas sp. LjRoot204_2
ACCCCACTGCGACACTGCCTTTCATATCCCTGCCCCTTCCCCGTCGAGGGAAGGAGCATAGCCCCATCGCGCCTCAACGCGCGGGCAGCGCGTCTTCCTTGTAGATCGCCACGTGCGGCACGCCGTCGGCCCCGATCCAGCCGCGGTACATGCCCTCGGTATTGAAGGGGAACGCCATGCTGCCGTCGGCGCCCAGCGCGATGGCGCCGCCGTCGCCGCCGGCTTTCGGAATGTCGCGGTTAATCACGCCCTCGGCGGCGCGTGCGATGCCGTAGCCGGCCAGGCGCACGCGCGCGCAGACCTCGTGCGCGGCGGATGCGCGGATGTAGTACTCGCCCCAACCGGTACCGGAGAACGCACAACGGTCATCGGCCCAGGTACCGGCGCCGATGATCGGCGAGTCGCCCACGCGGCCGTAGCGCTTGTTGGTCATGCCGCCGGTCGACGTACCCGCCGCCAGCTGCCCCTTCGCATCGAGCGCCAGCGCACCGACCGTGCCGAAGTAGGYCTTGCCAGGCAGTTCCAGCGGCGTGTTGCTCGCCTGCGCCTGCTTCTCTTCCTTCAGCGCATCCTGCAGCTGCTGCCAGCGCTTCTCGGTACGGAAGTACGACGGATCGACCAGGGTGACGCCCTGCTCCTTCGCGAACGCTTCGGCGCCGCCGCCGACCATCATCACGTGCCGGGATTTCTCCATTACCGCGCGTGCGAGGGTGATCGGATTCTTCACGCGATGCACGCCCGCGACCGCGCCGGCCTTGCCGGTGGCGCCGTCCATGATCGAGGAATCCAGTTCGTTCTTTCCGTCGTGCGTGAACACCGCGCCGCGGCCCGCGTTGAACTGCGGCGCATCCTCCAGCACGGTGATCGCCGCGGTCACGGCATCGAGCGCGGGCTTGCCGGCCTTCAGCTGCGCGTGGCCGGCGCGCAGCGCAGCTTCCAGCGCCTTGCGCGCGGCATCCTCGTCCGCTGGCGTCATGCCGGCGCGCTCGACGCCCGCACCGCCGTGGATCACCAGCAGCGGCGAATCCAGCGCCGCCAGCACGCCGTTGCGCACCGCGTAACGGCGCTCGGCGGCAGGCTTGTCGACGCGCCCATTCGGCAGGTGCAGCACGGAATCGACGCCGGCGATGACGGTGTCGACACGCTCGAGGTTCATCGGTTCGTCTTCGACCTGCTTCTGTGCGAACCCGCCCTTCACCACCGTCGCGCCCGCACCGGGCGCCGTGGCGTACACGCGCGCCGTCCCGTCGCCTTCCACGGCGACCGCGGCGTCTTCATCCACGCCCAGCCCCAGGAGCGGGCGACCCGCCATCGACTCGGCCTTGGCGACGAACGCGATCAGCCGGCCCAGCCGGTTGCGTTCGCTGAAGTGCGTGTCGGTGAGCACGCCCTTCAGCAGCGCCAGTTGCAGGAAGCCCGTCTCGATCGTGTTGTCCGGGCCGAGCGGATCGGCCAGCGCACGCGGACTGATCTGGCTGCCGCCGTCCATCGCGCCGTACAGGTATTCGCCCTGCATCGCCAGGCCGGCACTGGTGCCGCCCAGCGGCTTGCCGGCGCGCACGTGCGCATCCAGCGCCTCGCCTACCGGCGTGCCGCGCCAGTAGCGCACGTAGCGCGACTGGTCGCCGCCGGCCAGGAAGATGCCGTCGGCGCGCTTCAGGCTGCGCAGTACGGCCGGATCGCTCGCGCTTTCGCGGTCGCTGAAGACCCAGGTTTCCACCGAGGCGATGCCGCCGACCTCGTTGAAGAACTCCTCGCCGATCTCGCCCGCCTGCGAGGCGCGCAGCACGACGATGTGGCCGTTGCCGGCCTTCTTCATGAACCAGCGCATCGCATCGAAGTTGCGGTCGCCCCCGCCCATCAGCAGCAGCCCGGGCTGTACCTGTCCCGGGGTTTTCGCCGCGGTGTCGCCCAGCACGTAATGCGCGGGTGTGGCGGCGAACGCCGGCAGTGACAAGGCGAGCGCCACCACGCAGACCGCGCCGCGCCGCAACATGCCGAAGACAGACACCATGCCGTACTCCCTGAGTCGAAGGTCGCGGCAGGATGCCACGCGCCGATGACGTAGGGAGACGAACCGACGGCACCGTTCCCCCATGCGGAAGCGTTCGTGCTTGGGCTAGAGTGCGGCCATGCCCACCGAATTCGACGACTGGTTCGTTCGCGAAGTGCTCGTCCACGAGCGCGCGCTGGCGCTGTTCCTGCAACGCAGCTGGCCGCACCGCGACGAGTGGCACGACCTTCGCCAGGAGGTCTACGCGCGCGTCTACGAAGCGGCGGGCCGCGTGCGTCCGGACGCGCCGAAGGCCTTCCTGTTCGCGACCGCACGGCACCTGATGACCGACCGCCTGCGTCGCAGCCGGGTGGTGTCGATCGAGCCAGTGGGTGATTTCGAGTCCTCGAACGTCTACCTGATCGACGAGGTGTCGCCCGAGCGGTGGACCGGGACCCGCCAGGCGCTCAAGCGCGTGGTCGAGGCCCTGGACCGGCTCCCCGACCGTTGCCGCGAAGTGGTGTGGCTGCGGCGCGTGGAGGAACTGCCGCAGAAGGATGTCGCCCGCCAACTGGGCATCAGCGAGAAGACCGTGGAAAAGCATTTGGCCAAGGGGATGCGCCTGATCGCCGACCACCTGTACGGCGGCGACGCCGTGCCCGCGCTGGAGGGGCGACGCGCCCGGCCCGTCACGGACGAGGACGACGGACATGGCCGACAGCAGACAGATTGAGGAGCAGGCCGCCGACTGGCTGGCGCGCCGCGACGCGGAGGGCTGGACGGCGGGCGAGCAACAGTTGCTGGAGGCCTGGCTGGCCGCATCAGCGCGCCACAAGGTCGCCTACCTGCGGCTGCAGGCGCTCGCCGCCGGCCTGCCGGCGGGCGTGACGCCGCCGCGCAGGATGTCGGCGCCCGCGCGTCCGGATGCACGACCCGACCTGAGCGAGGTCACCTTCGCGC
>NZ_JBGFFG010000413.1:0-2950 GCF_056175765.1 Pseudoxanthomonas sp. LjRoot204_2
GCATCCAGGTGATCTGGGTGCCGGTGAAGGTGAACGCCGGACCCCACGTGGGATGCGCGCCGACCTTGCCGCCGAACCAGATGGCCAGCAGCAGCAGGATGATGCCGACCACCGAGATCTCGCCGATCTTCCCCGGGCGGATGTAGCGCATGTAGATGCCCATGAAGATCGCAATGGGCATCGTGGCGATCACCGTGAACATGCCCCACGGGCTTTCGGCCAGCGCCTTCACCACGATCATCGCCAGCACCGCCAGGATGATGATCATGATCAGGAACGCGCCGAATAGCGCGATGGTGCCTGCCACCTGGCCCATTTCCTCGCGAACCAGATCACCCAGCGAACGGCCGTTGCGACGGCTCGAGATGAACAGGACCATGAAGTCCTGCACCGCGCCCGCCAGCACCACGCCGGCGATCAGCCAGAGCATGCCGGGCAGGTAGCCCATCTGCGCGGCGAGCACCGGGCCCACCAGCGGGCCAGCACCTGCGATGGCGGCGAAGTGGTGGCCGAACAGCACGTGCTTGTTGGTGGGCACGTAGTCCAGGCCATCGTTGTGGATGTGGGCGGGGGTCGCGCGGGTGGGATCCAGCCCCATCACGTTCTTCGCGATGTACAGGCTGTAGTAGCGGTACGCCACCAAGTAGATGGACACCGCCGCCACGACGATCCACAGCGCGCTGATCTGCTCGCCCTGGCGCAGTGCCACCACGCCCAGGCACACCGCGCCGAGCAGCGCGAGCGCTGCCCAACCGATCTTGGAAAAACCGTTCATTCGGGAACCCTCCGACAAGTCGGGACAAGGGTCGCCCCATGCACGAGGCCGGTCAATCCGTAATGGCCGATTCAGCCTTCGACTTTGGTCGCAGTCCGCAAGCGTACTGGCATCAGAGCCAGCGAGAGCGCTTGAACAGTCGGTACAGGCCGAAACACGCCAGCGCCACGCCCGCGATCAGGACGGGGTAGGCGAAGCGTCCGCCGAGTTCCGGCATGTGTTCGAAGTTCATGCCGTACCAGCTGGTGATCAGGGTGGGCGCGGCGAGCAGCGCGGCCCAGGCACCCAGGCGTTTGACGATCTCGCCCTGGGCCAGCGTCACCAGCGAGAGGTTCACGCTGAGTGCCGTCGTCAGCATTTCGCGCAGCGTGTCGGTGTATTCGTTGACACGCAGCACATGGTCCTGCACGTCGCGGAAGTACAGCCGCACCTCTTCGGGGATCAGCGTGCTCTGCGAGCGGGTCAGCTGCGCCAGCACGTCCTGCAGCGGCGCCACCGCCAGACGCATCTGGGTCAGCTCGCGCTTCAGTTCGTACAGCTTCACCACCGTCACCCGGCGATAGGTGTCGGCGAAGATGTCCTTCTCCAGCGTGTCCAGCGTCTGCTTGAACTGGTCGATGATCGGCCGGTAGTTGTCGACGATGTAGTCGAGCACCGCATAGAGTCCATACGACGGACCGAGCGCGAGCAGGTCGGGTTCGCGCTGCACGCGCTCGCGCACCGGCGCATACGACAGCGACGCGCCGTGGCGCACGGTCACCAGGTAGCGCGGGCCGAGGAAGGCGTGGGTTTCGCCGAACCTGATGCGGTCGTCCACCACCTGCGCGGTATGCACGGCCACGAACAGCGAGTTGCCGTAGGCCTCCAGCTTCGGTCGCTGGTGTGCGTTCTGCGCGTCCTCGACGGCAAGGTCGTGCAGGCAGAACTCCTCCTGCAGCTTCTCCAGGATGGCGTCCGCCGGCTCGTACAGCCCCACCCAGATGAAGCTGCCGTCGTCGACGGCCAGCACATCGCTGATCTCGTCCAGGCTGATATCGCGTCGCTTCCCGCCTTTGTCGTATACCACGCAGTTGATGACGCACTGGGGCAGGGCGGGCTTCGTGTCGACGGTCGCGAGATCATTCATGGCGGGAATCGTGCGCCACGGAGCCGCGTCCGACAAGCCCGGTCCGCTGTTGTGGGAGCGACGTCAGTCGCGATGGCCGGTCTAGTACATCGCTGATCCTGGTTCGCGACTTACGTCGCTCCCACAACCAGGTCCACTTCACTGGGCGACGAAGCGGATCGCCTGGCCGCCACCCGGTGCCAGCTTCAGCGTCAGCGTGTCGCCGCGCGTCACGCTGCGCTCCTCGATCGCGATGTCCTGCGGCGCGGTCTTCCAGTTGGCCTTGTCGCCGTCGCGGTAGATCTGCGCGGTGTAACGACGGCCTTCGTCGAGGAACGACAACGGCACGCTGAGCGTGCGGCCGTCTTCGTCGGTCAGCGCGCCGAGGTACCAGTTCGGGCCGCCGCGCTCTTTGCGGGCGATGGTCACGTAGTCGCCCACTTCACCGTTCAGCACGCGGGTGTCGTCCCAGTCCACCGGCACGTCCTTGATGAACTGGAACGGCGCCGGGTTCTTCTCATAGTTCTCGAGGAGATCCGCGGCCATCTGCAGCGGGCTGTAGATGACGACATACAGCGAGAGCTGCTTGGCCCAGGTGGTGGCAATGCCGTCGGTGGAGCGCGTCTTCATGCCGAAGATGCCCGGCGTGTAGTCCATCGGCCCGGCGAGCAGGCGGGTGAACACCAGGTTGGCCTCGTGCTCCGGCGGATTGCCGGGCTGGCCCCAGGCGCTGAACTCCATGCCGCGCGCGCCTTCTCGGGTGATCCAGTTCGGATAGGTGCGGCGCAGGCCGCTGTCCTTGATCGGCTCGTGCGGATTGACAGCGATATGGCGCTTCGCCGCCTCGGTCACCACCTTCAGGTGGTGGCGCGCCATGTCCTGTCCCTCGTGCCACGCATAGTGGCGCTTGCCGTCGGTGCCGGTGACCTTGGCCTGGCTGGCATCGGCCACATAGCCGGTCTTCACCGCCGGCACGCCGACGCGCTGGTACAGGTCGAACGCGGCATCGAGTTGCGACTCGTAATGCGCGGCGTTGCCCGAAGTCTCGTGGTGGCCGATCAGCACCACGT
>NZ_JBGFFG010000414.1:0-2932 GCF_056175765.1 Pseudoxanthomonas sp. LjRoot204_2
CGTGCAGGCAGTGAGCGCGAGCAGCATGAAGGCCAATCCGGCCAGGGCGCGATGGGCGATGCGTCGGTTCATCGGAGTCCTCGATAGCGGCGGGCCTAGCATGCCCAAAAAAAAGCGGGCCAGGACGGATCCGGGCCCGCAGAGGGAGAGTGTTCCCTTACATCGTGAGGCTTAGAACTTGAAGCGGAAATTCAGGTAGTACTGACGGCCGTTGCTGTAGAACGCATGCGGCAGGTAGCCCGGTACCGCGTCGTTCTCGGTGTAGTACTTCAGCTTCGGGTTGTTGAGGTTCAGGCCATCGAGGCTGATGGTCAGCCACTCGGTGGCCTTGAAGCCCAGCGACGCCGAGACCGTGGCGAAGTCGTCCTGGTAGAAGTTGTCGGCGCGGCTGACGCCGGCGTAGAACGAACTGCGGTAGCTGTAGTTGATGCGTGCGTTGAAGCGGTCGTTCTCGTACCAGCCCGACAGGTTGTAGGTGTTCTCGGAGGTACCGTTGAGCGGCTTGCCGCCATCGGCCTCGCCATCCACGTAGGTGTAGTTGGCGTTGAAACCGAAGTTGTCGCCGATCGGCTGCTCGTAGGTCAGTTCGACGCCGCGGGCCTTGCCGTTCGAATTGACCGGGATCGACACCAGGTAGTCGCTGTAGACATCCGTGCCGGCCGCCTGGCTGGCCTGCTGGTCCTTGTACTGCACGATCACGTTGCCGAAGTCGACATAACCGTCCAGGTCCATGGAGAACACGCTGGCGGCCAGCAGTGCGCGCGGAGCGAAGTACCACTCCAGCGACGCGTCGAAGTTGGTCGACACCAGCGGGTCGAGGTTCGGATTGCCGCCGCTGCCTTCGTGCGTGAGGTCGTTCAGCGTAAGCGAACCGGCCAGCGCGGAGAAGTCCGGGCGGGTCATGGTCTTGCTGCCCGACACGCGCGCCACCAGGGAGTCGGTCAGTTCGAACTTGAAGTTCACGCTGGGCAGCAGCTCGTTGTAGTCGTTGTTCACCACGACCGGCAGGTAGTCGCCGAACGCCGACCCGGTGATCGCGCCCGGAATGCCCGAGTTGACCGCCAGCGCCTGGTTGTAGTTCACGTCGGTCTGCGTACGCACGTAGCGCAGGCCGGCGTTGCCGCTCCAGCGGTCGCCGCGGAAGTTCAACTGCGCGTACACCGCGTTGATGTCTTCCTTCACGCCGTAGACGTCGGAGAAGTAGAAGCGCTCCGGGTTGTTGCGGTTGGCGAAGCGGGCATTGATCTCCGCCAGCTGGGCGGGCGTGTAGTACCAGATGCCCGACGGCACGTTGCCGCCCACGCCGAAGTCGCCGGGATACGCGCCGCCGGCCGCCGGGTACGCCGCGATGTCGGTCCAGTTGGTGGCCCAGTTGGGACCCTGCGCGAGCGAGAAGTCGTTGCTGCGCTCGTGCGTGGCGTAGCGGTAGCCGAAGTCCAGCGAGGACAGGGTGTCGTTGTCGAAGAAGAACTGGCCGTCCGCCGAGGCCCAGTCTTCCTTGTCCAGCACGTCGATGCCCTGCGCACCGAAGATCCAGCCGCTCTGCGGCAGGTGGTTCGCCGCGGTGTTGGTGCCGCCCAGCGACCAGTCGATCGGATTGCCGACGCCGTTCATGCTCCAGCTCGCGCCGGCGTTGCCAGCGATGCCCGTCTCCAGCACGTCCTGCGTGGGGCTGCTGCCCCGGCCCTTGGTGGAGCCGAGCTGGAAGACGAACTTCAATGCGTCGCTGGCATTCCACTCGGCATCGAGGGCGATGTACTTGGAGGTGGACTCGGCGCCGGGGCGGGAAATCATGTCGTACACGCCGTAGGGTGTAACGGCTGTGCTGGTGGTATCCGGCGCGTACGTGGCGCTGGTCAGCACGCCGTTCTGGATGCTGTAGCTGCTGGGCGCGCGCGCGTTGACGAACTGGCTGGCCCACATCATGTAGTTGCGGTTGTAGTTATCCGCCTTCAGGCGCGAGTAGAAGGCGTTGACGTTCAGCGTCAGGTCGTCAGTGACCTTGGCTTCGATGTTCGCCACACCGCCCTGGCGCTTTCGGACCTGCTCGAACAGCGCGGCGCCGATCAGGTTGGGATACAGCACGCCCACCAGATCCGGATTGCTGGTTGCGACGGGAGTGCGGGTGACGCCGTCCGCCTCGAACTCCGCGATCGTGCCGTAGCCGCCCACGACCTCCTGGCCGTCACGTCGCAGGCTGCGCTGTTCGTTGAACACCTGCACCAGGAAGCCGGCCGTGCCTTCATCGTTGCGCCAGTTCAGCAGCGCATCGAGCTGCGGCTTGGTGTCGCCCGGCAGGTCGGAATGGACCGCACCGATGGAGCCCTGGATCGTCAGCGGTTCGGCGAACTGCAGCGGACGGCGGGTGATGATGTTGACCGAGCCGGCGGTGCCGCCTTCGACCAGCTTCGCTTCGGAGGTCTTGTGCACCACCACGCGGTCGACGATTTCGGACGGATACAGCGAGTAGCTCACGCTGCGGYCGACATTGCCCACCTGGCTCAGCACGAACCAGTCGCCGGTGCCGATGCCGTGTCCGTTGACGAGGGTCTGGGTGAGGCTTGGATTGGTGCCGCGCAGGCTGACGCGGTCGGCTTCGTCGAAGCCGCCTTCGCTGGCGCTGGACGACGCGATGTTGACGCCGGGCAGCTGGCGCAGGGTGTCTGCCACGTTCTTGGCCGGCAGCTTGCCGATGTCTTCGGCGGTGACGACTTCGACGTGCGTGGCGGCGTCGCGCTTGGCATCGAGGGCCTTCTCGATGCTGCCGCGGATGCCGGTGACCACGACGGTGTCCAGGTCGGTCGCGGCCGTGTCGGCCGGTGCGGCCTCCTGCGCGTGGACCTGCATCGAGAACGCGAGCCCGGCGGCGATCGAGGCCGAAAGGATCGAGGTGCGGTACTTCATGATTTCTCTCCCATCATTGTTTTTAGAG
>NZ_JBGFFG010000415.1:0-2919 GCF_056175765.1 Pseudoxanthomonas sp. LjRoot204_2
GTGCTGGACAGTAATTCCGTCATGCGAGTGATCCGTAAGGATTCTGTCGGGCTTCGATCCATACGCGTTGATCGGGGTGATGTTCGCCAATGACGTCCACCGCATGCACGATGTCGTCTTCATTGGTGAACACCATCGTCTCCGCGAAGCGCGTCAGTTCGATGCCTTGATGCGCTTGGAACGCCGCGCTTGAGATAGCGGACGCGCTGCACCAAATGCTGTCGCGGCCCGGAAGGGCCATGGCGATCGCATCCTGCAAACCATCAGGTGTCAACGCGAGGAAGACCATCAGCGATTAATCTCGGCCCACAGGGTCGAGCTCATGCCGAACAGCTTGATGAAGCCTTCGGCTTCCTCGACACCCCAGTCGGCCGACTGCGCGTACGTCGCGCCCTTGGCATTGAGGATGTGCGGGGACTTCACAGCGACCGCATCGACACGGCCGCCGCGGGTCTCCAGCACCACTTCGCCGTTGACCGTGGCCTGCGAAGACTGCAGGAACGCCTCCAGGTCGGCCTTGAGCGGATCGTGGTAGAAGCCTTCGTACACCAGCTCCACCCACTTGCGCGCGATCTCGGGCTTGAAACGGTTCTGCTGCTTGGTCAGCACGGCCTCTTCCAGCGCGCGGTGCGCCGCCAGCAGCGACACCAGGCCCGGCGCTTCGAACACGATGCGGCCCTTCAGGCCGATCACGGTGTCGCCGGTGTAGACGCCGCGGCCCACGCCGTAAGGCGCGAACAACGCATTCAACTTCGCCAGCAGCGCAGCGCCGGCGACCGGCTGGCCGTCCAGGCTGACCGCCTCGCCGTTCTTGAAGCCGACCGTGACGCGCAACGGTTCCACCGGCCATTCGGCGCGCGGTGCGCACCAGCCACGGGCGCCTTCGCCCGGGGCGGACCAGGTGTCGATCTCGCCGCCGGACATGGTCAGGCCGAGCAGGTTCTCGTTGATGGTGTAGCTCTTCTGCTTGGCACGCACGCCGAAGCCACGCTCTTCGAGATACGCCTGTTCGTAGGCGCGGGTCTGGGTGTGTTCCTTCTGGATCTCGCGGATCGGCGCCACGATGCGGTAGTCGCCGCTGGCCTTGACCGCGAGATCGAAGCGCACCTGGTCGTTGCCCATGCCGGTGCAGCCATGCGCAATCGCGTTCGTGCCCAGTTCGGCCGCCCGCTTCAGCGCGGCGTCGACGATCAGGTAGCGGTCGGACACCAGCAGCGGATACTGCCCCTGGTAGCCCTCGCCGGCCCACACGAACGGCCGGACGAAGCCGTCCCAGATCGCCGGGCCGCCATCCACGGTGACGTGGCTGGCCACGCCCAGGTCGGCGGCGCGCTGTTCGATGTAGGCGCGTTCCTCGGCATCCACGCCGCCGGTGTCGGCGAACACGGTGTGGACGTTCCAGCCGCGCTCCTTCAGGTAGGGCACGCAGAAGCTGGTGTCGAGGCCGCCGGAGAAGGCGAGGACGATGTCTTTGGACTGGTTCATGGGGGTGTGTTCTGTTCGGGAATCGGAGGGGTTACTGCTGCATCAGCGCGGCCATGATGGCCTTCTGCACGTGCAGGCGGTTCTCGGCTTCGTCGATGGCGATGCACTGCGGCGAATCCATCACGCCGTCCGTGGCCTTCACGTTGCGGCGCAGTGGCAGGCAGTGGCTGAAGACGCCGTTGTTGGTCAGCGCCATCTTCCGCTCGTCGACGATGAAGTGCTTGTACTGGTCGCGGATCGGCTTCTCGGGCTCCCAGTTGCCGAAGAACGGCAGCGCGCCCCAGCTCTTGGCGTACACCACGTCGGCGCCGGCATAGGCGCTCTCGATGTCATGGCTGACCTGCAGCGAACCGCCGCTTTCGGCCACGTTGTGCTCGGCCCAGCCCATGTAGCGCTCATCCAACACGTAGTCCGGCGTGGGACACAGCAGGGTCACGTCCATGCCCATGCGGGTGGCGATGGTCAGCGCCGAGTTGGCCACCGCGGTGTTGAGCGGCTTGGGGTGGTAGGTCCACGTGAGCACGTACTTCTTGCCGCGCAGGTCGGACGTGCCGAAGTGCTCCTGCAGCGCGAGCGCATGCGCGAGTTCCTGGCAGGGATGGGTGATCGTCTCCATGTTGATCACCGGCACCGGCGAATACTTCGCGAACGACTTCAGGACGATGTCCTCGCGGTCGTAGGCCCAGTCGACGAACTTCGGGAAGGCGCGCACGCCGATCAGGTCCACGTAACGCCCCAGTACCTTAGCCACCTCGGCAATGTGCTCCTCGGTGTCGCCATCCATCACCGTGCCCAGGTTGAACTCGATCGGCCACGCATCCTTGCCCGGCTGCAGCACCACGGCGTGGCCACCCAACTGGAAAGCACCCAGTTCGAAGCTGGTGCGGGTGCGCATGGACGGGTTGAAGAACACGAGCGCGATGGACTTTCCCTTCAGCGCGTCGCCCAGCTTGTTCTGCTTGTAGAGGGCGGCCTGCGTGAGCAACGCGTCGAGGTCGCTGCGGCTCCAGTCCTGCGTGTTCAAGAAGTGCTTCATTACGGCATCCTGGTGTCGGGAATGTGGCAAAACGGGCTTCAGAAACGAAAAAACCCAGCCTCTGGCTGGGTTCCGGTGAACAAGCGACGACGTCCGGGGTACCCAGCTAGATGCAGGATTCCGGTCGACGGGCACGCGACGTCATGCTCGAGGCCTGGGAGGCCGCGCTGGCTGCATGGGCGTGTGCGTTCATCTTCATGGGCGCGAATGCTCGCATGTGCTGCGGCGCAGCGCAAGGACGTATTCGGTTGCGCATGCAACCGTGCAGGAACTCAGGGACCGCTTGCCGTGGGCTGCGACGGCGCCAGGTAGGGGGCGACGGAAATGCGGATGCGCAGGCGGTTGCCGGGATCCTCAGCCAGCCGCGAGCGGTACTTCACGCCCTTGTAGATGTAGTC
>NZ_JBGFFG010000416.1:0-2909 GCF_056175765.1 Pseudoxanthomonas sp. LjRoot204_2
GCCGCATCGAGCTCGGTGCTGCAGTGGTGATCGGCGGCCAGTCGTAGCTGGCTGGTGAAGTCGTAGAGTTCGCCCCCCGAGCAGATGTCGGTGTGTGCCGAAAGCAGTTGTTCCAGCAGCGTCGTACCGGAGCGATGCATGCCGACGATGAAGACGGGCGTGAACGGCGCGTCCATCGACGACGGGCGCTCGGCGGCGCCGACGTCCAGCGATTTCAGCAGTCCGAACAGCCGCTCGTCTTCTTCGCCGGAATAGGCGACCACCTTCCGCATGGAGGTGCAGGCCAGTTCGAGCGCGTCCGTTGCGGCTGCATAGTCCTCGAGGCGGTCGAGCTCACGATGCAGCGCGTAGGCCAGCAGCGCCGCATTGCCCGGTTCCGCGGCGCGCGCCACCGCGCGTTTCAGTGCGTCGACGTGGCCCGCGTCGGTGCCGCTTTCCGAGCGCAAGCGGGAGAGGTGCCACCAGGCGGGGGCGTGGTCCGGCTGGAGCACCAGGGATTCGCGGAAATGCTGTTCCGCCTCTTCGAACCTTCCGAGGTTGAGCAGCGCCAGACCGATATCCGACGTCAAGGGCGCAGAGGAGGGATGGTGCGCCGCCGCCAGTTGCAGATGCTGGAGAGCCTGCTGGGGGTGGTTCAAGGTCTGCAGGAACAAGGCCACCAGCTGGGCGACATCCACATCGTGCCRCAATCCCTCGGGAATGCGCGGAATGAATCCGTGCAACTCCGGAATGAGGTTGAACGTCTTCAGGCGGCGCAACAGGAACATGCATTGGCGCTTGTTCTGCACGCCGACGCGATAGGCGGAAAGCGCGTACTCGCGTGCGCGCCGGTAGTTGTCGTCGATGGACTCCAGGCGCGACCGCTGGATGAGGGCACCGGCATCGGTCGGATGCTCGGCCAGGATGGCGTCGCTGATGCTGCGCGCCCCCACCAGATCGCCTGCCGTGATCAGGCTCCGCACCCTGAGGAGCTTGTTTTCGACATCGAGACGAGGTCCGCGCGCGGCGGACGAACGGTCACTGCTGCTGGACAAACTAGAGGTCCTGCTCGTAACGCACGTACGGCACGGTGCCTTCGTCGGCGTTCTCGTTGGTCAACGAGAAGGGATTCTTGCCGCGGGTGATGACGTTTTCGGCCCCGACCGTCAGCTGCCCACTCCAGGGAGTGCGCCAAGTCAGGCCGAGGCCCAGGCCTTCGAACTTGCCAGGCTGGCCGGGCACGTCGATGACGCGGCCGACGATATTGGCGCTGAAGGGGCCGTAGCCACCGCCGACGGTCAGGCTGCGGCTGTTCCAGCGATCGGCGAGAGCCGGCAGGTCGGAGACGGGCACCAGCGTGGCCTTGGCCACGGCGCCGCCGATCGACACGAACCCTTCGCGTCCTATGTTCTTCTGCCCGAACACGGCCAGGTCGTTCTGTTCGACCCGGCTTCCGCCGCGGCCCGAGGACAGCCAGGCCGGCAGGGTGTCGCGGCCGGTGCCGGCCGACAGTCCCAGCTTGCCGCCGGGACGGCTCAGGACGGCGGATGCGCTCACGCGCTGGCTTGCCGTGTCCTGATCGTCGTCGCCGAGCGTGGCCAGCATGCAGTGGCTCGCCAGGTTGCCGATGTTGCCGACGACCCCCGCCTTGCGGTTGCACACCAGGCCCAGGGCGTCGCCGCTGTCCAGGCCGAATGCGGTGGTCAGTGAGTTGCGCCCCAGGCGCCAGCGCGCGCCGGCCTCGGCCTGGCCGGTCGGCTCGAGCAGCAGCACGGCCTCGACCTTGCCGTCATTGTTCCAGATGGGAAGGGCGGTCGCCTGCGGGTCCGCGGCCGGCTTGCGCGTGCTTTTCTGCGCATGCGCATCCGCCGCCCCGCCAAGGGCGAGCAGCAGGGCGAGCGGCAGTGAAAGGCTACGCAGATTCATGGCTGGCTTCAGACTCCTGGGTCGACCCGGAGTTCCCCTCCCGAAGGGGAACCGATGCTATGCCGTTTATGTTTCTTTAACAAGTCCCCGACGCTGTCCGCCGACCGCCGGAACTACTGAAGGCGGCTGGGCGCTTCCATGTCGACCCGCAGCTGGCTGAATAGTTCCGCGATCTGCGGGGCGGAGAATCGATACTCCTGCCCACAGAACTCGCAACGCACTTCCGCCACCCCATCGGCCAGCGCCGCGGTCGCTTCCTCTTCTCCCAACGACTGCAGCATGCTCTCGACCCGTTCCCGCGAACAAGAGCAGCCGAAGCGAACTGCGCGCTCCGTCAGGATTTGCGGGGTTTCCTCATGGAACAGGCGGTGCAGCACCACCGGCACGGGCGTGGCCAGCAGCTCGGCCTCGCCCAGCGTATCGAACAGGGCGCCGGCCCGGCTCCAGCCATCGTCATCGCCCTCGTCGCCCGGCAGCTTCTGCAGCATCWGGCCGCAGGCCCGGTCACCGTCGGCGGCCAGCAGCAGGCGCGTCGGCAGCTGCTCGGACTGGCGGAAGTAGTCTTCGAAGGCTTCGGCCAGGCGGCTGGCCTGCAGGCCGACCAGGCTCTGGTAGCGCTGCGGCTCGCGCGGGTCCAGACCGGGGTTTTCGATGGTGATCGCCAGCAGGGCGTCCTCGCCCAGGTCGCGGAGGTCGCGCGGCGCGTCTCCGGCCGTGGACAACTGCGCTATGCCGCGCACCGTACCCGCCGCGGTGCATTCGGCGAACAGGCTCCGCAAGGTGCCCTGGCTGCGGAGCTGGATCGACAGGCGCCCGTCGACCTTGGTATGACCCGTGAACAGCACCGCCGCCGCAATGGCTTCGCCGAGCAGCTCTCGGGCCGACGGCGGGTAGTCGGCGCGGCCACCGACGGTCTGCCAGGTGTCTTCGAGACGCACCGCCACGCCGCGGACGCCGGCGGCGGGCAGCAGGAAGCGGGTCACCCCGTCGTTCACAGTTCACCC
>NZ_JBGFFG010000417.1:0-2908 GCF_056175765.1 Pseudoxanthomonas sp. LjRoot204_2
GTCCTGACGGCGGCGCCCGGGATCAGCGCGCCGACGGGGCTGCCAGCTGGTTCTGCTTGCGCACGATGCACATCGCGATCTCGAGCGACTGCTCGTAGTTGAGGCGCGGATCGACCGTCGAGCGGTAGGCACGCTCCAGGTCCGCATCTGTCAGCTCCCGCGCCCCGCCGGTGCATTCGGTGACGTCTTCACCCGTCAACTCGAGGTGCACGCCACCCAGCCGCGTCCCGGCCGCCGCATGCAGGTCGAACGACTGCTCGACCTCGCTGCGCACGTTGTCGAAGCGACGCGTCTTGAACCCGTTGCTCGTGCTTTCCGTATTGCCGTGCATCGGGTCGCAGACCCAGAGCACGCGACGGCCATCGCGGCGTACCGCGTCCAACAACGGCGGCAGCTTGCCGGCGATCTGCGCGGCACCCATGCGATGGATGAACGTCAGGCGACCCGCTTCGTCTTCGGGATTCAGCACATCGATCAGGCGCAGCAACTGGTCCGGCGTCACCGACGGCCCCACCTTGATCGCGATGGGATTGCGCACGCCGCGCAGGTATTCCACGTGCGCACCATCGACCGCTGCGGTGCGCATGCCGATCCATGGATAGTGCGTGCTGAGGTTGAACCAGCCCCACTGGCGCGGCACCTCGCGGGTGAGCGCTTCCTCATACGGCAGCAGCAGTGCTTCGTGCGAGGTGTAGAAGTCGATCCGGTTGAGGTTGTGCACTTCGGAACCGGACAGGGTCTCCATGAACCTCACCGCGTCGCCGATCGAGGCGACCATCTGCTGGTACTCGGCCGCCAGTGGCGAATAGCCGACCCAGTTGAGGTTCCAGTACTCCGGATGGTGCAGGTCGGCGAAGCCGCCATCGATCAGTGCACGCACGAAGTTCATCGTCATCGCCGAGCGCGCGTGCGCCTTGATCATGCGACGCGGGTCCGGCACGCGCGCTTCCGCCGTGAAGTCCGGCGCATTGACCACGTCGCCGCGATAGCTGGGCAACGTCACGCCATCGCGCGTCTCCATGTCCGCTGACCGCGGCTTGGCATACTGTCCCGCAAACCGGCCCACCCGCACCACCGGCAGCCGCAGGCCATGCACGAGCACCAGGCTCATCTGCAGCAGCACCTTGAGCCGGTTCGAGATAAGCCCGGATTCGCAGTCGCTGAAGTTCTCCGCGCAGTCGCCGCCCTGCAACAGGAAGCGCTTGCCTTCCTGCGCCTCGGCAAGCTGCTTCTTGAGCGCGAAGATCTCCCACGATGTCACCAGCGGCGGCAGCTGGCGCAACTCGCCCAGCGCCGACTCGAGCGCCGCGGCATCGGGATAAGTCGGCATCTGCATCGCCGTCCTTTCCCGCCAGCTGCCCGGCGCCCAGTGGGTCGGGAGAGTGACGGCGCGAAGGTTGCGGTCGGACGGATTCATGGTGGGCTCCTGGGGGCCCACCATCGTGCCAGATTGATGCGCCGCGTCAAATCAGCGGAAGGTCGAGGTCCTGCGCGCGCGAAAGCCGATCCAGAGCGCCCAGATGGCCAGCACCACGAACCACACAAAGCTCCACATCGGCATCGTGAGGCCCAGGAAACTCCAGTCGATGGTGCTGCAGTCGCCCTTGGCGGCAAGCACCTTCTGCAGGACGCCCAGCCAGGTATTGTTCTCGATCATGTAGTCCCAGCCAGGGCCACAACTCGGCATCAGCGGCGGGTATAGCTGGACCCAGACATGACGCCCCGCGATGCCGATGCCCGCGGCGGCCCCCAGGAAGGCGAGCGCGCCGTACATGCGCCGCCCCCCGGGCTTGCGCGGCCCCTGCAACACGCCAAGCAGGAACAACACGCCGGTCGCGGCGAACGCCAGCCGCTGGAAGATGCAGAAAGGACAGGGTTCCAACTGGTGCACGAACTGCACGTACAGCGCATAGCCAAGCAGGCCCGCGCATATGGCGAAACCCAGGAAGCACTGCGCACGGAAACTCCAGCGGAGAGGATTCATCGGCACCCAGGACGTGAGGTCTGTCCGCATTATCCACGCCGATCGGCCGTGACGTCACCCCGCGGCGATCTGACGCATCGGGACAGCCCCTCCGCACGCCGGAAAACAAAAACCCCGGCCGGAGCCGGGGTTTCGGGTATCGCGAGGGTGGCGAGGCTTACTCGACCGCCGCTTCCGGACGGTCCACCAGCTCGACATACGCCATCGGGGCGTTGTCGCCGGCGCGGAAGCCGCACTTCAGGATGCGCAGGTAGCCACCCGGACGCGACTGGTAGCGCGGGCCGAGCGTGGTGAACAGCGTACCGACGGCTTCCTTGTCGCGCAGGCGCGAGAAGGCAAGACGACGATTGGCGACGCCATCGATCTTGCCGAGGGTGATCAGCGGTTCTGCGACACGGCGCAGTTCCTTGGCCTTCGGCAGGGTGGTCTTGATCAGGCCGTGCTTGATGAGCGACGCGGCCATGTTGCGGAACATCGCTTCGCGATGGGCGCTGGTGCGGCTGAACTTGCGGCCGGCTTTCTGGTGGCGCATGGGTTGGATTCCTAAAGAAGAGTGGGACGTTGGACTTCGCTGTCGCCATCCAGGCGTTGCAACTGTGGACTGCGGGTGGTCCTAACCGGCCATCCTTGACCGGAGCGCCGCGGGCCTTCAGGTCCGTCGACGTGGGTGTTGCAGCGAAGCTCCCGCGCGAGCGCGGGAGCTTCGTGTTGCTTCATCAACCGAGCATGCCGTGCTGGGCGACACCGGCCGGCGGCCAGTTTTCCAGCTTCATGCCCAGGGACAGGCCGCGCTGCGCCAGGACTTCCTTGATCTCGGTCAGCGACTTCTTGCCGAGGTTCGGGGTCTTGAGCAGTTCGACTTCCGTCTTCTGGATCAGGTCGCCGATGTAGTAGATGCTCTCGGCCTTCAGGCAGTTGGCCGAA
>NZ_JBGFFG010000418.1:0-2885 GCF_056175765.1 Pseudoxanthomonas sp. LjRoot204_2
GGTCGCTGACCAGGTGCGTGGCCTGCCGGCCGAGCGCGCCGTCAACCTGCTGAAGTTCTCGGACAAGAAGGCTGCCCACCTGATCAAGAAGGTCGTGGAGTCCGCCATCGCCAACGCCGAGAACAACCAGGGCGCCGACGTCGACGAGCTGAAGGTCAAGACCATCATGGTCGACGAAGGTCCGATGCTGAAGCGTTTCATGGCCCGCGCCAAGGGCCGTGGCACCCGCATTCTGAAGCGCACCAGCCACATCACCGTGGTCGTGGGCGAGGGCAAATAAGTATGGGTCACAAAGTTCATCCGACCGGTATCCGCCTGGGCATCGCCAAGGACTGGAATTCCAAGTGGTTCGCCAACAAGCGCGACTACGCCGACTACCTCGCCGCGGACCTCAAGGTGCGCGAGATGCTTCGCAAGAAGCTGGCGCAGGCGGGCATTTCCAAGATCCTGATCGAGCGTCCGGCCAAGACCGCCCGCGTGACCATCCACACCGCCCGTCCGGGCGTCGTGATCGGCAAGCGCGGTGAGGACATCGAGAAGCTGCGCAAGGAAGTGAGCGACCTGATGGGCGTCCCGGCGCACATCAACGTCACCGAAGTGCGCAAGCCCGAGCTGGACGCCCAGCTGGTGGCCGAATCGATCGCGCAGCAGCTGGAACGCCGCATCATGTTCCGCCGCGCCATGAAGCGTGCCGTGGGCAACGCGATGCGCCTGGGTGCCCTGGGCATCAAGGTCAACGTGGCCGGCCGCTTGAATGGTGCGGAAATCGCCCGTTCGGAGTGGTACCGCGAAGGCCGCGTGCCGCTGCACACGCTGCGTGCCGACATCGATTACGGTTTTGCCGAGGCGAAGACCACCTACGGCATCATCGGCATCAAGGTGTGGGTCTACAAGGGCGAAATCTTCGATTTCAGCCAGGTGGGTCAGGAGAAGCAGGACGACGCGCGCCCCGAGCGCAGCGAACGTCCGTCGCGCCCGGCTCGTGACCGCGACGCGAGGTAATCAGTCATGTTGCAACCCAAGCGAACCAAATACCGCAAGATGCACAAAGGCCGTAACGAAGGCCTGAGCTGGAGCGGCAACCTCGTCAGTTTCGGCGAGTACGGCCTGAAGGCCACGGCGCACGGTCAGCTGACCGCGCGCCAGATCGAAGCAGCGCGTCGTTCCATCAGCCGTTACGTGAAGCGTGGCGGCAAGATGTGGATCCGTGTGTTCCCCGACAAGCCGATCACCAAGAAGCCCATCGAAGTCCGCATGGGTTCCGGTAAGGGCAACGTCGAATACTGGGTCGCCCAGATCCAGCCGGGCCGCATGATCTATGAAATCGAAGGCGTCAGCGAGGACATCGCGCGCGAGGCGTTCCGCCTGGCCGCGGCCAAGCTGTCGGTCACCACCACTTTCGTGACCCGGACGGTGCGCTAATGGAACTCAAGCAACTCCGCGAGAAGTCGGCTGACGAACTGAAGGCCCACCTGACCGAACTGCGCAAGGAGCAATTCTCCCTGCGCATGCAGAAGGTGACCGGCCAGCTGCCGAAGACGCATGAAACCCGCCGGGTCCGCCGCGAGATCGCTCGCGTCAAGACCCTGCTGGGCAGCCAGAAGTAAGGAGCGACCAAGATGAGCGATAACAAAGACAAAGCGCAACGCACCATCGAAGGCCGCGTCGTCAGCAACAAGATGGACAAGACGGTCACCATCCTGGTGGAGCGTCAGGTCAAGCACGCCCTGTACGGCAAGTACATCAAGCGTTCCACCAAGCTGCACGCGCACGACGCGGACAACAGCTGCAAGGAAGGCGACGTGGTGCGCGTGACCGAGATCGCCCCGATGTCCAAGACCAAGAACTGGCGCGTGGTGGAAATCATCACCCGCGCGGCTGAATAAAAGGAGATCTGAATCATGATCCAGATGCAGAGCTACCTTGACGCGGCCGACAACTCCGGCGCCAAGGAACTGATGTGCATCAAGGTGCTGGGCGGCTCCAAGCGCCGTTACGCCGGCATCGGCGACATCATCAAGGTGACCGTCAAGGACGCCATCCCGCGCGGCAAGGTGAAGAAGGGCGAAGTCTACGACGCGGTCGTCGTGCGCACCCGCAAGGGCGTCCGTCGCCCCGATGGTTCGCTGATCCGCTTCGATGGCAACGCCGCCGTCCTGCTGAACAACAAGCAGGAGCCGATCGGCACCCGTATCTTCGGGCCCGTGACCCGCGAGCTGCGTTCCGAGAAGTTCATGAAGATCGTTTCGCTCGCGCCTGAAGTGCTGTGAGCGGAGGACAAAGAAATGGCTAACCGTATCAAGAAGGGCGACCAGGTCGTCGTCACCGCCGGCAAGGACAAGGGCAAGAAGGGCGACGTGGTGCGTGTGGATGGCGACCGCGTGGTCGTGTCCAACGTCAACGTCGTCAAGCGCCACACCAAGCCGAACCCGCAGGCCGGTATCGCGGGTGGCGTGGTGGAGAGCGAGCGCTCGATCCACATCTCCAATGTCGCGCTGTTCAACCCGGCAACGGGCAAGGGCGAGCGTATCGGTTTCAAGGTGCTGGAGGATGGACGCAAACTGCGTGTGTTCCGCTCCAGCGGTGAGGCGCTCGACGCCTGAGGAATGACATGACCACTCGTCTCGAAAAAATCTACAAGGAAGAAGTGGCGCCGGCTCTGATGAAGAAGTTCGGCTACACCAATCCGATGGAAGTGCCGAAGATCACCAAGATCACCATCAACATGGGTGTGGGTGAGGCGGCGACCAACAAGAAGATCCTGGAAAACGCCGTGGCCGACCTGGCCAAGATCACCGGCCAGAAGCCGATCACGACCAAGTCCCGCGTGTCGGTGGCTTCGTTCAAGATCCGCGACGGCTGGCCGATCGGCTGCAAGGTCACCC